>JBATAT010000486.1:0-8561 GCA_049662005.1 Tepidiformaceae bacterium | reverse complement strand
GAAGCCGGTGCCGGTGATTACCACGGCGTCGCCGCCGGCAGTGGAACCGGTGTCGGGCGAAACATCGGTGATCGTTGGGGCGGCGGCGAGGGCGGGTAGGGCGCCCGCGGCGAAGAGCGCCGCGAAGAGTACGGCCAGGATTATTCCCGGCCTGACCAGGGTTCGGTTCTGGATTTGCATGGGCATGCTCCTGATGTGGCCTGCACGAGGCAGGATGTGGCGAATTGCACCAGGACGAGGGGCGTCGCCCATGGAGAAGCGTTGAAGCGCCGCGCGCGCTCACCAGACACTGTCGCCTGTTGGCAATCCATGTTCTGCAAACCAATGCATCAACTGTGTAACAAAACCCTCAACAATCGGGAAACCGCCCGAAGATTCACCGTTTCTAAACCGGAAGCCGGTGAGTTGACCCATGAGCCGCATTCACACCGCCAATCTGAAAACCGAGGCGAATTCATTACCCTTACGTCGACGTTAAGGTATGCTGATCGTCATGGCCGTTCACCTCACCCGGAGCAGGTTTCGAGCACTCGGGGCGCGCCAGTTTTCCTCGCTAACGATCTACAACTACCGTGTCTACTTCCTCGGCCAACTCGTTTCGTTGATCGGAACCTGGATGCAGACCACGGCCCAGGCATGGCTCGTGCTGAAGCTATCGGGCTCGCCGCTGGCACTCGGAACGGTGACGACGCTGCAGTTCCTGCCGATCACGCTGTTCACGCTCATTGGGGGCGCGTTCGCCGACCGTGTTCCGAAGCGGCGCGTGCTGATCATCACGCAGTCGCTGGCGATGATCCAGGCGTTCGCGCTGGGTGTTCTTGTGCTCACGGGGCGCGTGGAACTGTGGCATGTGTACGCCCTCGCCTTCATGCTCGGCACGATCAACGCGTTCGATGGCCCGGTCCGGCAGGCGTTTGGGGTTGAGCTGGTTGGCCGCGAACAGGTAGTGAATGCGGTCGCACTGAACTCTTCGCTGTTTAACGTAGCGCGCATTATTGGCCCGGCGGTGGCGGGCATCGCCATCGCCACCGTGGGCATGACGACAGCCTTCATGGCGAACGCCGCAAGTTACATCGGCGTGCTCTTCGCCTATGCGGTGATGCGCCCCGACGAGTTCTTCACCGTTCCGAAGCGGCCAGCGGTGGGCAACGTGCTCTCGCAGGTGCGGGAGGGGATCGCGTACTCGGTGAAGACACCGCAAGTCCTTTCGTTGTTCATCCTGCTCGCGTTCCTTGGGACGTTCGGCTTTAACTTCACGGTCCTGATCCCACTGGTGGCGGAGTTCGTGCTCGGCCTTGGGGCGAAGGAATTCGGGATGCTCACCTCGGCGATGGGCATTGGCTCACTCGTGGCGGCACTTGCGATGGCGGCTTTCGGTCGGCTTTCCGTTCTCAGGTTGATGATGGCGGTCGCCGCATTTATCGCGCTCTTCGTGTGCATCGCGCTTTCGCATTCGTACTACCTGACGGCCGCGCTCCTGCTGGGCCTCGGGGTGGTCAGCGTGCTCTTTTCGACCACGATCAACACAACGCTCCAGATCACCGTCCCGGATGAGCTGCGGGGGCGCGTGATGAGTATCTTCTTCTTACTCTTCGCCGGGTCGACGCCGATCGGGGGGTACCTAACCGGCGTGTTGGCGGAGGCTTTCGGCGTGACGACGGCGCTCCTCACGATGGCGGCAATCTGCACGGTCGGTCTGGTGGTGGCGATTGCCTACCGTCACCTCTCCGGGCTCGGTTGGGCGGCCGAACCACGACCCTCGGCGATGATGTCCCAGGTGCCTGTGGACATTCCAACGACCCAGGCGCAGGCCCCTTCAGCAGTAGCCGCGAACAAGTAAGACCCATCATTTGCACAGCCCCGGCAGTTGCGGCAGAGTGCCCGCACACCCGGAGGAAGCACAAATGCCCGATGCAACGATCCGCCCGTTCACGCTCTCTACGACCGATGCCGAACTCGACGACCTGCGTCGACGGCTCCGTGCGACCCGCTGGCCGGACAGGGAAACGGTCGATGACTGGAGCCAGGGGGTGCCACTCGCGTACGTGCAGGAGGTCTGCGCTTACTGGGCGGACGGGTACGACTGGCGGGCGACCGAAAAGCGGCTGAACGCTTTCCCCCAGTTCAAGACGGAAATCGACGGCCTCGATATCCACTTCATCCATGTGCAATCGGCGGAATCAAAGGCTCGCCCGCTTGTGATCACGCACGGGTGGCCGGGGTCGATTGTGGAGTTCCACAAGGTCATCGGCCCGCTCACGGATCCGGCGAAGTACGGTGGCGACCCGGCCGATGCCTTTCACGTGGTTTGTCCGGCACTCCCGGGTTACGGCTACTCCGGCAAGCCGAAGGAAGCAGGTTGGGGAGTCGAACGCATCGCTGACGCATGGGGCACGCTGATGGCGCGACTTGGCTACGACAGGTACTTCGCTGCCGGTGGCGACTGGGGCGCGGCCGTCACGAGTTCTATCGGAGCGCGCGACGCTGAGCACTGCCAGGCCATCCACCTCAACATGGTCACGGGTGTTCGCCCCGACCCGGAGACGATGAACGACCTCACGGAACTGGAGAAGAGCGCAATCGAGGGCCTCAAGTTCTACCAGGATTGGGATTCGGGGTATTCGAAAGAGCAGAGCACTCGCCCGCAAACGGTGGGCTACGGGTTGGTCGATTCCCCGGCCGGGCTGGCGGCGTGGATCCTGGAGAAGTTCTGGGCATGGACCGATAGCGACGGCCACCCGGAAAACGTTCTCACGCGGGATGAACTGCTGGACAACATCATGTTCTACTGGCTGCCGGGCGCCGGGGCTTCTTCCGCTCGCCTGTACTGGGAGAGCTTCAACAGGGGGCGGTCGGCGGAGATCAAGGTGCCGGTGGGCTGCAGCATCTTCCCAAGGGAGATCTTCCGGGCTTCACGGCGATGGGCAGAGAAGCGCTTCGACAACATCATTCACTGGAACGAACTGGAGAAGGGTGGCCACTTCGCAGCCTTCGAACAACCGGAGACGTATGTGAACGAAGTGCGAACCTGCTTCCGCAGCCTGCGCTAGAAATCGAAGATTTCGGCGACCGGGAGTTCGAAGCCTGGAACGATGTCTTCGCCGGACAGCGTTTCGCCTTCGGTGAGCCGGGAATCCTGACCACCGGGGCGGAAGATGTTCACTGCTCTCGTTTCGGGATAAACAACCCAGATCAACCGGACGCCTGCGTTGAGGTACTCCGCGGCCTTGACGTCGATTTCGGAGGCCACGTCGTTTGGCGAAACAACTTCGATAACAAGGTCAGGGGCGACACGGAGATGCCCGTCGCCAGGTCGATGTGGCGATCGTGCCCGTGAAACGAACGCTCCGTCCGCAAATCGGACTTTCATCGGAGCATCGTTGAATATCTGCAACCCACCGTCGCTTTGCGCAACCCATCCAAGCTTGTTGGCGACGACGTGGGCCATCAGGCGTCCGTTGACAATCAGAGCAATCATGCTCGTGTCGAAGCCCGAGATTCGCTCATACAGTTGACCACCGACCAAGTCGTAGCGGCCCGCATTCTGCATCGCCAGCAGATCCTCGGGGGTGTAACTCGATTTCGGCACCATGGCCATTGCCCAAGTATATCGACATGGTTCGGAACGCTAATAGCCGAGGGCGAGGCCATCTTTGCGGCTCTCGGTAGCGCCGCAGTAGATACCGGAGATGGGATCGCGCCAGATGGCCTGATAGCCGCCGTATTGCGCGGTTGGTTGTTGTCCAAGCCTGTGGCCCAGGTGTTCCAGCCCGGCGAGGGCTTCGGGGATGAGGCCGCCTTCGATGAAGACCGTGCCGCCGTCTATCATCTTCGTCCCGGTCGGTTCGCTCGAGCCGAGGTGACGGAAGCGAGCGGCGTCGCCGGCTTCCTGGAGGTTCATGCCGAAATCGACGAGGTTCGCGATGACCTGGGCGTGGCCCTGGGGTTGCATGTCGCCGCCCATCAATCCGAATGGCATCACGGGGACGCCATCGACGGAAACGAACGCCGGAATGATGGTCTGGAACGGGCGTTTCGCGGGCGCGAGGCAGTTCGCATGATCGGGCTGGAGGGAAAAGCATGCGGCCCGGTTCTGGAGGCCGATCCCAAGCGATGGCACCGCGTAGCCGGAGCCGAAGCCCGTGTAGTTGCTCTGGATGAATGAAACCATCATGCCATCGCGATCGGCCGCGCAGAGGTAGGTCGTTTCGCGGTGCGAAAGCGCCAGCGGGTCACCCGGGGCATCGACGACAACGGCGCGCTCGGGATCGATGAGTGAGGCGCGCTGGCGGGCGTATGGTTTCGAAATCAACTCGGCAACCGGGACGCTGGCAAACGCCGGGTCGGCATAGAACTTGGCGCGATCGGCGTAGGCAAGCTTTTTCGCTTCGATCATGGTGTGCCAGAACTGCGTCGAGTCGCGGCCCATCGCGGCCAGATCGAAATTCTCCAGGATGTTGAGCATCTGGAGGGCGGCGATACCCTGACCGTTAGGTGGCAATTCCCAGACGGTGATCCCGCGGTAGTCCGACGAAACCGGTTCGACCCAGGTTGGCTCGTTCGCGGCGAAATCTTCTTCGGCGAAAAAGCCGCCGTTCGCGCGCGAATAGGCGGAGACTTCTTCGGCGAAGCGGCCGCGAAAGAACTCCGGCCCGAGCGCGGCGACCTCTCGCAGGGTTTGCGCGAGTGCGGGGTTGCGGAATCGTTCACCGGCCTTCGGTGGGCGGCCACCGGGAAGGAAGACGTCGGCGAAGCCGGCCTTCCCCTGGTGCTCGCGCAGGCCTGCGGCCCATTCCATCGCGATCACAGATGAGAGCGGAAAGCCAGCTTCGGCGTATTCGATCGCCGGTGCGAGCAGGCGGTCGACTGGCAATTTGCCGTAGCGATCGTGTAGAGCGAACCAGCCATCCATACATCCGGGAACGGACCACGAATAAACGGAGTGCAAGGGAATCGTACCGTCAGCATCGGGCGGGATCTTGTCGATCGCGCTGGCGAGGGGAGCGCGGCCGCTGGCGTTGAGGCCAGCAAGTTGGCCTGCTTTCGGGTCCCAGACGATCGCGAAGAGGTCGCCGCCGAGGCCGCAGGCTGTTGGCTCCATGAGGCCAAGGCAGGCATTGGTCGCGATGGCGGCATCGACGGCGCTACCGCCGGCCTTGAGGACATCGACGCCTACACCGACCGCGAGCGGCTGCGAACAACAGACCATGCCGTTGATGGCCCACGATGGTGAGCGGGTGGCCTTACCACGGCGGGAGCCGGTGAAGTTCATGCCGCGAAGGATACGCGAGTTCGGGGACTGCTCTACTTCATTCGTTTCTCGGGCGTGCCGATACTCAGGTGTGTTGGGGGCGTGCGCCGCCTGGGGGAAGGATGCTGCGAGTACTTGTCGCCGAGGACGGTCGGTTCACCGTCCGCATGATCGAGCGTGCGATCGAGGAGTTGGGGCATGTTTGCCAGACCTCGACCGATGGCTTCGATGCGCTGCAGAAGCTTGAAATTGGGGGGTACCAGGTCCTGATCACGGACTGGGACATGCCTCGAATGGACGGCATCGAGCTTTGCCGGAGCGTCCGCCGGCTCGGGCTTGATGGCTACACCTATATCATCATGTTGACGGGACACGATCGTCCGGAAGATGCGCAGAAGGCGCTGGAGGCCGGCGTGGATGACTTCCTCACCAAGCCGTTGAAGGCCGGCGAACTCGACGCCCGCTTGCGGGTGGCGGAGCGAATCCTCACATGGGAATCGCAGTTGCGAGCGGTGAACGAAGCGCTGCTCCAGGGCACACGAGAACTGGCGAAGTACACGCAGGAAATCGATAACCTCCGCGCGCGAGCGGAAAACGATGCCATGCATGACTCGCTCACGGGGACGCTCAATCGCCGCGCATGGTTCGGCCAGGTCGAGGCCCGGCCCTACTCAGCGCTGGCGATCTTCGACATCGACAACTTCAAGAAAATCAACGACACCTTCGGCCACCCGGCGGGAGACCTGGTTCTCGCAGACGTGGCGCGTCGGCTGACCGACGAGCTTCGCGACTGCGGGATCATCGGGAGAGTGGGCGGCGAAGAGTTCGGGGCCTTGTTCCCGCCTTCTGCGGCTTGCCCGGAGGCCGCTTGCGAGCGTGCGATCGCGGCAGTTCGGGACACGGCGTTCGTGGTTGGTGGCAGCGAGGTACCGGTGACGGTCAGCGCGGGATTGGCCGCGTCGAGCGGCAGCGCAAACGGTGCGTACGTGGCGGCCGATAAGGCGCTGTATGAAGCGAAACGAAGCGGCCGGGACAGGCTCGTCGTCGCTGGCGATGTTGGGGAAGAGTTCGCGGCCTGAGGGCAACCCACAGGATTAAGCCAGGCCCGAAAGCTCCACCATTTCAACGCAGGCTGTGGGCGCTGGACCCGGCTGTCCGGTAATCCTGAGGCCTTCGATGTGAAACTCGATCGCTTCGCGGATGTTCCGTTCGATTTCCGGGCGGGACTTGCCAGTCGAAACGCAACCGGGCAAGTCTGGGACGTAGGATGCGTAGTTCTTTTCGCCAACCTCGACGACGACCGCGTACTTCATGGGACTTCCTCTCCAGTCCCCTCGGCTTAGAGGCTCGCGAGGCGCTCGCGCAGACCGTGCACCCGGTCGCGAGTTTCGCCGAGGGTGGTCTCCATGCCCTGGATGACGTGGGCGGGGGCTTTCGAACGGAAGGTTCCGTTCGCGAGCTGCTTTTCGAGGCGTTCGGCATGGGCGCTCGCTTCCGCAAGTTCCTTCTCGAGGCGGGTGCGTTCCGCTGCGGCATCGACTTCCGGGAGGGCGACGGCTACTTCGGTATCCGCTACGCGTCCGAAGCCCCACTCGCCTGCGGGGACCTGGTCCGCGGGGTCCAGAATTTCGAGGTCGACCCGGGACGTGAAGTTCGTCGCGGCCATGGTCTCGCGGAGCGCATCACGATACCCATCGGCGCGGAGGATGACGCGGGGCCTGGCCCCGGCTTCAAGCTTCTTTTCGGCGCGGATGTTGCGAATCGTGCGGTTCACCTCGATGACGTGTTCGATGGCCGACTCTGCGCTCGCGTCCTTCCAGTTGGCGCCACTTTTCGGGAACCAGGCGACGATGAGCTGGCTGGCCATGTCGTCGTCGATGCGTTCGCGGAGGGCTTGCCAGAGTTCTTCGGTGACGAAGGGCATGAACGGGTGGAGCAGGCGGAGGCCGTGGTCGAGGACGTGGCTCAGGACTTTCAGGGGACGCTCGTCGCCGTCGGTGAGGCGCGGCTTCACCATCTCGATGTACCAGTCGCAGAACTCGCCGCGAAGGAAGTCCTCGATCTGGCGGGCGCACTCGCCGAGCTGGTAGGCCGTCATCAGCGAATCGACATCGAGTTGGAGTTGCTCGAGGCGTGAGAGGATCCAGCGGTCTTCGAGGGCGAACGTCTCGCGGTCCATCGGATGGGGGCGCGTGACCTGGCGGTCGCCGACCCTCATCAGGACAAAGCGTGCCGAATTCCAGAGCTTGTTGGCGAAATTGCGAGCGGCCGCGAGGCGCTCATCGGTGTACTTCTGGTCAGCGCCGAGGCTGGCGCCGGTGAGGACAGCGAAGCGGAAGGCATCTGCGCCGTAGGTGGATGCGGAGACGAGGGGATCGACGACGTTCCCGCGTGACTTCGTCATCTTCTCGCCCTTGGCGTCGCGGATGAGGCCGTGGAAGAGGACGTTGCGGAAGGGCATCGAGCGCTCTTCGCCGAGGTGACGCATGTTGTAGAGGCCAAACATGATCATCCGGGCGCACCAGAAGAACATGATGTCGTAACCCATCTGCATGTCGTTCGTCGGGTAGAAGTAGCGGAGGTCTTCGGTGTCGTCCGGCCAACCGAGGTCGGCGTGGGGAGCGAGGCCGGATGAGAACCAGGTGTCGAGGACATCCTCATCCTGGCGGACGGCCGCGTGACACTCCGGGCAGTCCTTCGGGTCTTCGACCTGGCAGGTGACGTGGCGGTTTTCGCAGTACCACACGGGGATCTGGTGGCCCCACCAGAGCTGGCGGCTGATGCACCAGTCGCGGATGTTCTCCATCCAGTTGAGGTACACCTTTTCGAAGCGCTGGGGGACGATGCCGATCCGGCCTTCGGTTACGGCACGAATGGCATCGCCCGCGAGTGAGTGGTTGCCTTCGTACTGCTTCGTCACATCGAGCCACCACTGTTCGCTGGGGAGCGGCTGGAGGACAGTCTTGCAGCGGCTGCAGACGCCGACGCTATGGGTGTAGTCCTCGACGTGGTCGAGGAAGCCTTCGTCCTCGAGGTCGCTAAGGATTGCGATGCGCGCCTCATCGGCGGTCATGCCGGCGTAGGGGCCGGCTTCCTCGTTCATGTTGCCTTTGAGATCGATGGCAACGATGACGGGCAGGTCGTGGCGCTGGCCGATCTCCCAGTCGTTGGGGTCGTGGCCGGGGGTTACCTTCACTGCACCGGTGCCGAATTCGGGCTTGACCGCTTCATCTGCCACGATCGGGATTTCGCGGCCAATGATCGGGAGGAGGAGGCCACGCCCGATGCGCTCTTCATAGCGGTCGTCATC
>JBATAT010000485.1:0-2670 GCA_049662005.1 Tepidiformaceae bacterium | reverse complement strand
AGCCAAACATCGGTCATCGTCGCCACCAGCCGGCGAGGCAGGCGGCAGACGCCGCGATGATCGGCACGCCCGCCTTCGTAAACGGGGTGAGCGCGAGCGCGATCAGCCCGCCAGCGACAGCGGCCGCCACGGCTTGCCGAGTTTTCAACTGGGAAACGAGGAGGACCAGGAAGAGGGCCGGGAAGGCGGCATCGAGGCCGAGGTCTTTCGGGTCGCCCAGGAAGTCGCCACCGAGCACGCCTGCGACCGTACCGAGGAACCACGAGAGGTAGAGGGCGAGACCGGCGCCGACGAGCGTGCTGCGATGGAACGTGCCGTCGCCACGATTGGCTACGGCCCAGGATTCGTCGATGACGAGTTGGGACGCGACGAAGCGCTCGTGGAACCGGCCACTGAGGGCAGGCGCGACGGTGAGGCCGATCGGGAGGTAGCGGCTGGCGAGGAGGAGGGCTGCAACGACCGCGGCGCCAAGACCCCCGCCATCACCGAGGATGGAGACGGTCGCGAACTGGGAGGCGCCAGTAAAGGTAGTGAGCGACATCACGATCGGGGCGAGGACGCCGAAGCCGTTGGCCCGGGCGAGCACCCCGAACGAGATGCCGAAGGCACCAACGGCGATGCAGAGCGGGATCGAAGCGCGAACGCCCTCTCTGAAGCCTTCTGGGCGGGCCAATGGCTGGTCTCGACGCATGGGAGAGAGCGAAACACGATGCTGCTGTAGCCGCCAGAAACGAGGCTCAGGCGGCCGAAATGACGCGTTCGCGATCGAACGCGCGCAGGGCAGTTCGCCAGAGGACGAGGTCGAGGAGGCCGACAGCTCCGGCGAAGACCAGCCAGGTGACCGGCGTCGCGGGGATTGTCCGGGTGACGACCAGCATGATCGGGAGGAGGGCCGGGAGGAGGACGAGGCCGCTCAGATGTTCGGCGACACGAATGTCCTTTGCGCGAGCGGAGAACGAAATACCCGTGAGCGTGGAGAACAGCGCCAGGACCGGCGCGAGCACGACGAACCCGAATGGCCAGGTCCATTCGAGCATGGCGTCGCGAATCGGGCCGTGGACACCGAAGGCGACGAGTGCCATGTAGGCGATATAGATGGAGAACGACGCCGTGACCGTCGGCACGAAGATGGCAATGACCTTCCCTGCGAGGAACTGGGCGTTGGTCAGCGGCAAGGTCAACATCGGTTCGAGCGTGCCCTGGTCTCGCTCGCCGACGACCGCGAAGGCGGCCATGGTGGCGGGAATAATGATCGGCGAGAGGAAGAAGCAGAACATCGCCTGTCCGACCGCGAAATCGATGCCGCCAACCGACCTGTGGGCGTCGTAGGTGACGAGGTTGGCAATCGGGAGGAGGAGGAAGGCGATGGGAAGGATCAGCGCCGTGCCGAGGATCATCCGGTGCTGCCGGAATTCGCGCAGCTCTTTGCGGACGAGGGCACGAACGGGCGGGGCGACGGCAAAGGCGGTCATGCGGCAACCTCAAGTTCGGACGTTTCGGAACGGGCCATGAGTTCGAGATAGGCTTCTTCGAGGTCTCCAGCCTGGACGACGGAGAGAATGTCGGCGCCAGCATGGACGAGGCGGGCGATGAGGCGCGGGGTTTCGATGGTGGCGTTGGCCATTCGGCACGAGAACGAACGGTTGCGCCACTCGATGTTCGAGAGGCCGGCCATGGTATCGACAAGCTGGCGCAGGGCAGTGTCCGGTGGCGTGGCCAGCTCGACCCTGACCACGCCACCGAGGAGGCGGTCCCGCAGTTGGCCGGGGGTGCCCAGTTCGAGCAACTGGCCGTGGCGAAGGATGGCCACCCGGTCGCAGAGGCGTTCGGCCTCGGCAAGGCGGTGGGTGTTCATGAGGACTGTTGACCCAGTCGAGGTGAGGTCGCGAATCATGTGTTCCATCGCTGCGGCCGCGGAGGGATCGAGTCCAGATGACGGCTCATCGAGCAAGAGGATGGGGGGCCGGTGGACAATGGCACGGGCAAGGGCGACCCGTTGCTTCCAGCCCTTCGAGAGTGAGCCGACACGCTCGGCCGAGCGCCCACTGAGGCCAACGAAATCGAGCGCCTCCCGGATAGCGGCGTCGACATCGGCGAGGCCGTGGGCTTCGGCCCAGAAGGTGAGGTTGTCGCGGATGGTGAGGCGTTCGTAGAGGCTCGGCTTTTCGGGCATCACGCCGAGCTTGTGGCGAATGGCCATCGAGTCTTCGATGACATCGTGGCCGAGGACGGTGGCGGTACCTGCGGTGGGGCGAATGAGCGTCGCAAGGATACGGAGGGTGGTCGTCTTTCCGGAGCCGTTGGGGCCGAGGAGGCCGAAGACTTCGCCGGGCTGAATAGAGAGATGGAGGGGGTGAAGCGCGATATGGTCGCCGAACGAGCGGCCAGCGCCACGCAGTTCGATCGCGGGTGAAGAAGCCATCACGGATGGAGTATCGGCAGAAGACAGGGCCAACCCCACCCCTGGCGCCGGCCCGCCCGATTCTTGGCGAGGACCCGCGTGGGTGCGTGGCATCCACTACGAACCGGGTGGAACCGCTGGTTAGCGGGCCATGCGGCCGCCGTCGATCGGGAAGATGCCACCGTTGAGGTAGCTCGCATCGGGGCTGCAAAGGAAGGCGACGAAGGCAGCGACTTCGTCGGGTTCGCCGTAGCGGCCCATCGGGTTGG
>JBATAT010000484.1:0-7197 GCA_049662005.1 Tepidiformaceae bacterium | reverse complement strand
CCCGGAGCTTCTCCATCTGCGTCGCGGCTGTGACCACCCCGTGCTCGAGGAAATCGAGGACGACCTCGGAGAACTCCTCCGGGATCTCGTAGGGGATGCCGTGGCTTACGCGGCTAAAGACATGGAGGGTCGCGTTTCCGAGGCGCGGGAAGTCGGCCAGGTTCGCGGCGAGAAGGCCATCTGCGGCGCCAACGACCATCAAGGTCGGCGTCTTGATTTCGCCAAGACGGTCACCCTTGTTATAAGTAGCGAGCGCGTCCCAGGATTCTTCGAAGTGCGCATCCGAAACAGCGAGGCCCTGCCGGATGCGGGATTCCACCAGCTCTCGTGAACGAGGCCGGGCGGTGGTGATCATCGCTTCGAACAGCATCCGGTCGACGTTCTTGCCGTTGTGGAGTTCGCGGGCGCGATCGCGAAACGCCTGCGGCACCTGCACGCCATCGGCCGGAGCGGGCGCGACGAGGACGAGTTTTTCAAGGCGATCGGGATAGCTCAGGCCGAGTTCGTAGCCGATGACGCCGCCCATGCTGTGGCCGATATAAGTGAACCGGTCGAGACCGAGGTGGTCGGCCATGGCGACGACATCGGCGGCGTACTCCTCGATCGAGTGGCCGGTCGCCGTGCGCGAGCTGTCCCCGGCGCCACGGCCGTCCATCCGAAACACGCGGAAGCGCTTCGCAAGGTGTGGGACGACGTCGTCGTAGGCATGGTGGGAACCGGTGTAGCCGTGATGAAAAAGGAGGGGTTCGCCAATACCGTGCTCATCGTAGAAAAGTTCGTTTCCGTGGATCGTGGCGTGCGGCATGGGCGTCCTCCGGTGGTTTGGCGCGAGTTTACGCCTGTTAGGCCAGCGTTGAAGGTGCCGCGCGCAATCTCGCCCTGTAGACTCGGCCCGCATACCCAACCCGGAGGAATCCATGCCCGAAACGCCGCTCCCAACCGAAGACGAAGTCCGCGGGTATCTCCAATCGTGCAGTAACTGGGGCAGGTGGGGGCCGGACGACAGCGCTGGTACGGTGAATCACATCACGCCCGAAAAGCGCCGGGAGGCAGCGGCCCTGGTGAAGACTGGCCGGGCTGTCTCGCTCGCCTATCCGTTAAATACCGTCGGTGGGCCTGGAAACTGGAATCCAGCCCAGCACTACGTCCGTTCGACCAACGATTTCTCGGTCGATTACATCGGCCTGCTCTTTCACGGCTACGCGACCACCCACGTCGATGCCCTCTGCCATGTGTTCTGGGAGGGGAAGATGTACAACGGCAAGCCTGCCACCGATGTGACTTCGCTCGGCGCACGTTCGGGCGCGATCGATGCGTGGAAGGACGGGATCACCACGCGCGGCGTGCTCATCGATATCCCGCGTTTCCGCGGCGAGCCGTTTGTGACCGTGGATCGGCCCGTGCGCGCATGGGAACTGGAAGATGCCGCGAAAGCCCAGGGGAGCGCATTGAAGCCGGGTGACGCCGTTCTTGTGTATTCGGGGCGGCCAGCCTACCTCGCCGCGAACCCGCAGGCGGTCCCGGGCATGCCGCCTTCGCCGGGCCTCCATGTCGACACGGTCCCCTACCTGAAGGACAACGACGCCGCCATCCTCGGGTGGGACCAGATGGACGCGACGCCCTGTGGCTACGCGGTATTCCCCGGCCTCTCCGTGCATGTCCTGACGATCGTGATGGCCGGAATGCCGCTCCTCGACAACGCCTACCTGGACCCGCTGGCGGAAGCGTGCCGTGAGGAAAACCGGTGGGAGTTCCTGCTCACTGTGAACCCGCTCAACGTCCGCGGCGGGACGGGTTCGCCGGTAAATCCGGTCGCGATCTTCTAGCGCGCTTACTCGCAGCAGTCGGGCGAGGGGCCTAGTATCGTGATGGCCGCGGCCTCTGGGAGGTATCCATGCGCATTCCAACGATCATCGGCATCGCGGGGGGAACGCTCGCCGCCGGCGTCACGCTTCCGGCGTTGCTCCTCTCGCGGCGCCTCGGCCGCCGCGGGTTCGATCCGGCGAACGACCGCGGACCCGACCCGCTTGACCTTCAACTCACGGCCATCAGCGATGAGACCGTCACCCAGCGCCCGGGGACCAAGAAGGTTTCAATCCGCGCAGATGAGCCCGGGCACTACTTGCTCCAGGCGGCACGCGGGTGGGGATATGCCGGCCGCGTCATCGATTCGAACGAGATCATCGCCATCCGGGAATTCCAGCGGGGTGGCGGCGATCTGCGAGCCGGCGATTACGGGCGCCTCGATAGCTACGCCCACCCAGTCGACCCGCTGGTCGCGCATGGGATCCCGTTCGAAGAAATCAAATTCGAATCGACCGGCGGCGATTTCCCCGCCTGGTACATCCCGGGAACGACCAGCACCTGGGCGATCATGACCCATGGCAAGGGCGCGGACCGTCGCGAGACCTTGCGCATGCTGCCCGCCCTGGTGGAGTCAAGGTTCCACTGCCTGGCCATCACCTACCGAAACGATGTTGATGTTCCGCCTGCACCTTCTGGCCGTTACAGCTACGGCCGGGACGAGTGGGAAGAGCTCGATGCGGCAGTCGCCTACGCCCTTGACCGGGGCGCTTCGGACATTGTCCTTGTTGGCTACAGCATGGGCGGCGCAATCACCCTCAGCTTCATGGCGAACTCCGAGCAGGCGGACGCTGTTTCGGCCCTGGTCCTCGATGCACCGATGACGAACCTCGAACAGACCGTGCGCCATGGCGCCCGGCTCGCCGGGCTCCCGCTCTGGTTCCTTGCCGTTTCGAACCGCCTCGCCGCCCTGCGCTATCGCTTCCGCTGGTCCGATTTCGACTATTTCGGGACGGTGGCGAAGCTGAAGGTGCCGGTCCTCCTCTTCCATGGCGATGCCGACCAGACGATCCCGGTGGATCTGAGCGACAGCTTCGCAGCAGCCCGGCCCGACATTGTCCAGTACGTGCGCGTAGCCGGCGCGGACCACGTTCGGGCGTGGAATATCGACCCACAGGCCTACGAAAGCACGGTCCGCGACTTCGTTCGCACACGCCGCTCTGTGCGCGCCGGACAATGATCCTTACCGAACGCGAACCCTCCAGAGCGGTCTGATGCGGCACCATTGGGCGCAATGAAACGCTGGATAGCCATCCTGTTTGCCCTCAGCACTTTCGCCTTTGCTGCGTTCGCCGTCGCGGCCTGCGGCGGCGACGACGACACCGGCGCAACAGCCACCGTTCAAGGGGGAAGCGCGACGGCACTGGCTTCGGCTACCGTGTCACAGACTCCGGGCGGGACGAACGGTGTGGTCAGCCTGGGCCTGGAACAAGTCGCTGGCGGCTTCACGCGGCCGACCTTCGTGACGAACGCCGGGGATGGGTCGGGGCGGCTCTTCGTGGTCGAAAAGCCCGGCGTCATCAGTATCATCAAGAACGGCAAGAAGCTGGATAAGCCGTTTCTCGACCTGACTTCGGTCGTCGGCTCGAGCGGGAACGAACAGGGCCTCCTCGGCCTCGCCTTCCACCCCGGCTTTAGCCAGAACGGCCGCTTCTTCGTGGCCTACACGGCGAAGAACGCTGACAACACCGTTGCCGAATACCACGTGAAGACGACGGGCAGCGACCTTGCCGATGCAGGCTCGGGAAAGACGTTGTTTGCCGTCCCTGACAAGTACCCGAACCACAACGGTGGCATGCTGGCCTTCGGGCCGGATGGCTATCTCTACATCTCCATGGGCGATGGCGGCAGCGGTGGTGACCCCGACGGCAACGGGCAAAATCTCGGGACGCTGCTCGGGAAGTTGTTACGCATCGACGTCGATGGTGGCGACCCGTACGGCATACCACCGACGAACCCGTTCGCGAAGATTGCCGGCGCACGTTCGGAAGTCTGGTCCTACGGCCTGCGCAACCCCTGGCGCTTCTCGTTCGATCGCCAAACCGGCGACATCTGGATCGGCGATGTTGGCCAGAACAAGTACGAAGAGATCGACTTCCAGGCCGCTGCGGATAAAGGCGGCGCGAACTATGGCTGGAACATCATGGAGGGGCTCCACTGCTTCCAACCACCATCGGGATGCAACCAGGATGGCCTCGTGAAACCGGTGTTCGAGTACAGCCACGATTCCGGCGGCTGCTCCGTCACCGGTGGCTACGTCTACCGCGGCGCAGCGATCCCTTCAGTGCGTGGTGCATACCTCTTCACGGACTACTGCAGCGCGAAGCTCTGGGCGACCCGGCAGGAAGGCGGCACCTTCACGACCACCGAGATCGGAGAGTTGCCGGAGGGCGTCAGCGGGTTCGGTGAAGATGAAGCGGGCGAGCTCTACATCACCCTCGATCAGGCGGGAACCGTGAACCGGATCATCGCGAAGTAGTCCCGCCCCGGTCGCTCGCTACTCGGCTGATTCGAGTTCGAAGGCGGCGTGCAAGGCCCGGACGGCATCAGGCACCTGGGCTGAATCGATGATGCAGGTCAGCCGGATCTCACTCGTCGAGATCAGTTCGATGTTGATGCCAGCTTCGAACATGGCCCGGAACATTTTGGCGGCGTAGCCGTGCGCAGTCTGGATGCCAACACCGACGATGCTGACCTTGCCGAGGTTGCCATCGGACGTGAACTCCGGCGCCCCAACGCTTTCGCAGATCGCCGGCATGATCGTCTCAGCCTTGCGCAGGTCACTGCGCGAGAGCGTGAAGGTGAGGTCCGTCATCTTCCCCTCGCTCGAGTTCTGGACGATCGTGTCGACGCTGATCCCGGCTTCGGCAAGCGGTTCGAAGATATTCGTCGCGATTCCCGGCTTATCGGGGACGCGGCGGACGGTAATCTTCGCGACATCGGTATCGTGTGCGATTCCGCGCACGCGGTTGCGTTCTTCCAATTCAGACTCCTGGCGAATGAGCGTCCCCGGGGCATCGACCATGCTGGAGGTGACGAGGATGGGCAGGTTGTGGACCGATGCCAGCTCCACGGCGCGGTTGTGCATCACGGTCGAACCGAGGGTGGCGAGTTCCATCATCTCTTCGTAGGTGATGTCCTTCAGCTTCCGGGCGGTAGGGACGATGCGAGGGTCGGCGGTGTACACGCCCTCGACGTCCTTGCAGTTCTCGCAGCGTTCGGCGCCGAGCGAAATCGCGAGGGCGACCGCCGTCGTGTCACTCGCGCCGCGCCCGAGCGTCATGATCTCCTGGTTCTCATTGACGCCCCAGTATCCAGCGACAACCGGCACCCGGCCGGCATCGAGTTCGGCGCGGACGCGGTTCGCTTCGACCCGGGAGATGCGGCCCTGGTAGTGGCGGCCCTGGGCGATGATGCCCGCCTGCTGGCCGGTGAGGCCAACGGCCTCCTGCCCGAGCGTCTTCAGTGCCATCGCGACCAGCGCCACGGAGACCTGCTCCCCCGTGGAGAGCAACATGTCGAGTTCGCGCGGGTCCGGGTCGGGTGCGACCTGGAGGGCAAGGTCAAGCAGGTCATCGGTGGAATTCCCCATCGCCGAGACGACGACAATCACCTGGTCTCCCTGGTTGATGCGCTTCAGGACGCGCCCGGCGACGTGACGGATGCGGTCGGCATCGGCCACCGAGGTACCGCCGTATTTCTGGACAACGAGCATATAAGGGCAAGCGTACAGCGGCCCGAAGTAAGGATCGCGTTCGAAAGCCGCCGAACTGTCACGGATCTGCAAGCCAAACATGGCCTGTTGTTGTCCGGGTGTATCGCACTTCGAGCGATGATAGAAGCGAACCCACGGAGGAGTAACACTATGGCTACAGCAACAATGACCCCGGCCAAGGTAGACCGGCCCCTGAGCGAACTCTCATCGTCGAAGAAGACGGAGATCATTCGAAACCTTAATATCGCGCTCGCGACGAATATCGACCTGCACCTCGTCGCAAAACAGGCCCATTGGAACGTCAAGGGTCCGAACTTCGATGGACTCCATCTGTTGTTCGATACCGTTGCGGCGGCAGCGACGGAATATGCGGATCTCGTGGCCGAGCGCCTCGTCGCTCTCGGCGGCATGGCTGAAGGCACTCAGCACGATGTCAGCGCGAACAGCGTCCTTGCCAAGTTCCCATCCGGCGAACGGCGCTGGGAGCCGCTGGTGAAGGAAGTGCATAACCGCGTCCTCGCTACTGCCGACCAGGCACGCGAGTTCGGCGACGGCCTGGATGATGACATCGCCACCCAGGACATCTACGTTGAGATAATCCGCGGCCTCGATAAGTGGGCGTGGATGTTGGAAGCGCACCTCGGCTAAACAAGCCAGGATGCAGAAAAAGGGGACCTTTCCGGGTCCCCTTTTCGCATGCGGTCACGAACCGGGAGCGTAAGCGACCGGCCAGCCCCACCCTCCAGGGCACAGCCCGGAGAGGGTCTAGGAACTCCACCCACCCCGGTGGCATGCCTGGTCGCTGGCGCGCGACCAACGTGGTGGTGTGCATGTCCGTACCCCGGCATGGCTGCCGGGGTACGGACATGGCTGGCGCCGGGCCGTAGGAGTCGCGGGGCTCAGTCCCCGCTTACTCACACGCATGCCCCGCTTCCACCATCCGGCCCCAGGAACCGGGAGCGTTAGCGACCGGCCCACCCTCCCCTCCAGGGCGGAGCCCGGCGAGGACCGTCCAGCCCTCAGAACGAGATCCCCATCACGGCCGCCGCGACGCATACAAGGAGGAGGTCCATGGCCTTCAACAGTGCATCCACGACGTCGCGTTCACGGGAGGGTGGAGCACCGCTCATTAGGACGCTCACCATGTGCGAGCAGCCGGCTGACGCGTAATGCTGCGTTCATCCGACCCGCGGAAGTCGAGCCCGGGGAGCCAGTTGGCGAAATCACGGTGGGCGCGACAGAACTTGCAGACTCCCTCGCTGTTGGGCCGTTTGCCGTCTCGATGATCCAGTGATGGCTGTGATTCGGGTTCGTTCGGACGATGGTTTCCACGGGAGTTCTCTTTGTCTGGCCTGCGGGCGCTTGCACATGCGGTGAATGTAGCTACGGGTATCCAAACAGTACTGCCTGCGGTCTGTCTCGAAGTAGCAAAGGACGCGTTCTACGCGCCGGCGTGAACGAGGGCCCGCTGGCGATCCGGTACCCGTAGGAGTTCCCGGCCTGTGCTTCGCGTTCCGGTGCCTACCGCCCAGCCAATGGCGCGCGGCGAGATAGCGGGAACCAGCGGCATTTCATGGACCGCGCAGGGGTAGCGATGCGGTTCGCGGAAGACGTATATG
>JBATAT010000483.1:0-1800 GCA_049662005.1 Tepidiformaceae bacterium | reverse complement strand
TCTCCCAAGCTTGGGAGAAGAGGAGCTCAGCCTATCGTCCTCAACGCTACTCCGCGGCCGTGCCGAGGTTGGAGAGGGTCTGCTCGGCTTCTTCGACGCTTTCGAGCTTTACGATGCCGCGCTTGAGGGCGTAGCGGATGAGGTCGGTGCGGCTGCGGGCCTTGAGCTTGTCCATGATGTGGGCTTTGTGGGCCTCGACGGTCTTCACGCTAACAACGAGTTCGTCGGCGATCTGGGAGTTGGTGTGGCCCTCGGCGATGAGCTGGAGGACTTCACGTTCACGCGCCGTGAGCGTATCGAGCCCGGTCTTCTGGTCCGGGCGGCGGGCCTGGAGCTGGAGTTCGGGGATGTCGAAACCTTCACTGAGCGCCGCCGAATAGTACTGGTTGCCACGGTTTACCGTCTGGATGGCGAGCACGAGTTCGGAGACGTCACTGTTCTTCACGAGGTAGCCGGAGGCGCCGCTGCGGAGGGCGCCGGTGATCTGCTCCTCATCCACGAAACCGCTGAGGATCACCACGCGGGTAGTGCTCGACGCTTTGCGGATCTGGCGGGTCGCCTCGATGCCGTTCAGGCCCGGCATGACGACGTCCATGAGGACAACATCGGGCTTCAGGCGTTCGACGATGAGGAGCGCTTCGCGGCCGTTCTCGCAGTCTGCGACGACTTCGATTTCGGGGCGGCTCTCGAGGAGCATTTTGAGCCCCTGGCGGATGACGGCATGGTCATCGACGAGGAGAACCCGGATCTGGCGTGGGTTGGCCCCACCCGAGGATGAGCCCCTCGAAAGGGGCCGTTGCATAGTCATGAGACGGCCTCCGCTGCTCCCCCGTTGCCGCTTCCAGCGCGTTGGGTCCGACAGGATATGTGGGGCAGTCTACTCGGATGTCCACGCATCTCAAGTCGTCCAAAATTTACACGCGCCCCGGCATTATGTGGGGCGGTGCCTCTACGCGGGTTTCGAGGGGCACGTGGCGCAGCGTTCGAACGCCGATGAGGGTTCGGCGCAGGGGACGCCGGAGGCTTCGAGAAGGTCTTTCAGCGACCAGAGCGGGAGCCCCATGATTGCGCAGTAGCAGCCATGCATGTGGACGACGGTCGGGACGTCTTCGTCCTGGATGGCGTAGGCGCCAGCCTTGTCCATCGGCCGGCCGCTCGCGACATATGCGCGGATTTCGTCGTCGGAAAGGGGCGAGAGTTCGACATCCCAGGCCTCGGTAAGCTGGCGATCAGTGCCGGGCGCCAAAACGGCGATTCCGGTCGCAACGGTGTGTGCGCGGCCGCGTAACTGCTGCCACATCCTAAAGGCATGATCTGGACTGTGGGGCTTGCCGTAGGCGTGTTCGTCGTCGTAAACGACGGTATCGGAGCCGATGACCACGGCATCCGGATTACGTTCGAAGGCGTTCAGGGCTTTCGCGTAGGCCAGGCGCTCGGCATCGACGAAGCCGTCGCCGGTGAGTGTTTCGTCGATATCCGTCGGCAGGACTTCGAAGCTGGCGATGAGGGCGCGGAGGAGTTCGCGCCGGCGCGGGGAGGCCGACGCGAGGATCACCCGCATCAGTCAGCGTCCTCTTCGGTGATCGGTTCAACATCGAGTTCGCCGGACAATTCGTCCCCGTCCTCGTTCTCGTTCTCGTCCAAGTTGGCAGGACTGCCGACGAACGTCAGGCGCGAGACGCACTCGATGTGTCCCGTCTGGGGGAACATGTCGAGGGGTGTGACCCAATCGAGCTGGTAGCCACCATCAACTAGGATGCGGAGGTCTCGCGCGAGGGTCGCTGGATTGCAGGAGACGTA
>JBATAT010000482.1:0-4277 GCA_049662005.1 Tepidiformaceae bacterium | reverse complement strand
CGCTACGGCGACGGCGATTGCGCAGGCAACCTCGACCGCCATTGCCGCGGCGACGCTGACACCGGTGGCGCAGGCAACCGCGACCGCAGCTGCTCGGCAAACCGGCACCGTGGCGGCGCCGGGCGCTCCGAGTACTGGTTCTGGCCCACGCAGCGGCTCTGCTTCCTCATTGCCTTACGCCTTGGCCGGTGCAGCTCTCCTGCTCCTCGGGGCGGGTGGATTCGTTGCGGCCAGCCATCGTCAGAGTGGCCGCAAGCGCGGGTGACCTCGGGAGTAAGGCATGAGCGGCGCGACTGACTGACGGTTCAGGATGCCGAGCCGCTCTTCGTCTAGCCATGGCGCGCAAGTCTGTGCTTTCCCGCGTCCCCCGCGTTTCATGGCTCTGCCAGGTCGCTATTGCTTTCGCCTATGGCAGAAATTGATGGTGGTGTAAGCTCCGGCACTTCAACAACGATGACATCGGGGGAAGCACGATGGAACCATGGATTGTCGGGAGCGGGCCGAGCAAACGCTATCCACTCTGGACGCGTGCGAACGTGGGCGAAGTGTTCCCCGACCCGGTCGCGCCGCTGACCTTTAGCCTTGCGATGCGCACCGAGGTCGAGGGCGCCTGGCGTGACGCCCTCGTGAAGATGGGGACGTTCACCCACGACGAGTTCTCTCCGGACGACATGGAGACGCTCGGCGTCTTCGGAGGCTACTGCTACCTCAATGCGTCGGTGACGCGAATCCTTGGCGAGCGCGGCCCCGGCCTCTCGGCGCAGATGATGGACGACCTTTTCTTTGGCGCCCAACCGGGCATCCCGCCCTACGAAGTCGCCCCCGGCGACCAGGACGAAGAGCGGACGGCGGCGATCGGCGAGGTCTTCCAGTGGGCGATGACCACCCCAACCCTCGACCTCCCGAAGGAGGCCGCTGCCGTCGTCGATGGCCTGCGCGCGGCCCGGCCGAACCTCGAAACGATGTCGAACGAGGAACTGTGGGTCTATGCCCGGGACTTGATGCTGACTCACTTCCGGCGCTTCTTCGGCGAGCACATCTTTGTGACCTTCCTCGCGACGGTGCCGGTGGGTGCGTTGTCGCAGATCTGCGCGGCAGTCGGCCGTCCGGAGGATGCGATGCGTCTCATCTCCGGCGTCGGTGACGTCGAATCGGCCGCGCCCTCGATGGCGATGTGGAAGCTCGGGCGCAAGGTTGCCGCCAATCCGGTGCTCACCGCCGAATTCGAAAAGGGCACCGAAGGCCTAATCGAACGGCTTGGCGCAAGCGATGCCGGCAAGGCCTTCCTCAGGGATTTCAAGGCATTCATCGCCGAATTCGGGGCGCGTGGCCCGAACGAGTGGGAACTCCGAAGCCACACCTGGGAGACTCGCCCCGAGCTGGCTCTCGCGGCGATCGGGCGGATGCGGCTCGCCCCGCCCGATGCGGCGCCGCAATTGCGGAACAAGCATATGGCCGAGGAACGCGAACGCATCGCCGCCGAGATCTCGGCCATGCTCGCCGCTGACCCTGCAACCCAGGGGATGTTCCAGGCAGCGACCCATGCGGCCATCCTCTTCCAGGCGGGCCGTGAACGAACGAAGACCAACAACGTGAAGCTCATCCAGGAGGCGCGCATGGCCCTCCACCTCATCGGCAACCGCTTCGTCGAGCAGGGGCTGACCGAAAAATACAATGACTTCGGCCTTGTGCTGGCGACCGAAATGGAAGACTGGCTCAAAGATCCGCGCCCCTTCGCCGCGGAGATTGCGAAACGGCGCGAACAGATGGCGCTCTACTCCAGCCTCCAGGAGCCTTTCGTCTTCTGGGGCGAACAGCCCGATCCGTCCACCTGGAAGCGAAAGGGTGAAGAGGCAGTCGACGCTGTTGCCGCCGGCGACGTCCTCAGCGGCTTCCCCGGCTGCCCGGGAAAGGTCACCGGCGTCGCACGCGTCATTCTCGACCCGATCGATCCAACTGCGCTCGAAGCCGGCGATATTCTCATCGCACCGATTACGGATCCGTCCTGGACCCCGCTGTTTGTCTCTGCAGGCGGTGTCGTGGTCGATGTTGGCGCGGCCCAAAGCCACGCGATGATCGTCAGCCGCGAGCTCGGCATCCCCTGCGTGCCTTCGGTCACGAACGCGACTCGCCGTATCCCCGACGGCGCGACCGTCACGGTCGATGGCGATGCCGGCACCGTCACCATCGTTTCACTGCCCTGATGCAGCCGACGACGGAGGTCCCGGCAGTCCACGCATTCGAAGATGCGCTGCCCGGCGTCGATGATCCCGCCCAACTTCTTGGCGGCAAGGCGGCGGGGCTGGCGACCATGGTTCGCGAACTGGGGTTGCCCGTTCCCCCGGGTTTCGTGGTTACCACGCGGGTCTGCCACGAGTTTCTCGCGAGCGGCTGGCCAGGCGAACTTGACGGCCTGATCGCGAAGCACCTCGAATGCCTTGCGGACAGCACCGGCCGCCGCTTCGGCGATGCCAATCGACCGCTGCTCGTCTCGGTCCGTTCCGGTGCGCCAGTCTCGATGCCAGGGATGATGGACACGTTGCTCAACGTTGGCATGACGCCCGCGATTCGCGACCGGCTGGCGGAGGAATCGAACAGCCCGGTCTTCGCCGCCGATACCTGGCTGCGGTTCAACCGGATGTATGCGGAGATCGTGCTCGAGTTGCCCCGCGACGAACTCCAGGAAGCGTCCGTCAACGACGGCACTGCCCATTCGATCCTCGCCGCTGCAGCGCGAATTCGGGCGCTCGCCGGACGAGCCGGTGGAGTTCCCGATGAGCCGTTCGCCCAGCTTACTGGCGCCATCCGGGCGGTGTTCCGCTCGTGGAATTCTGAGCGGTCGATCGTCTTCAGAAAGAAGGAAGGGATAGCTGCCGACCTCGGCACCGCTGCGACCGTGCAGGCCATGGCCTTCGGCAACCTCGACGACCAGTCAGGTACCGGCGTGGCCTTCACGCGTGACCCGGCGACCGGCGCCCCAATCCCCTGCGGCGACTACCTTGCGCGTGCGCAGGGCGAAGATGTGGTGGCCGGCAGCCACCAGGTGATGGGCCTCGATGCGCTGGCGGCCCAGTTGCCAGCCGTCCATCACGAACTCCTCGATGTGCTCGCCCGGCTCGAACACCACTACCGCGACATGTGCGATGTGGAGTTCACCGTGAGTTCGGGGAGGCTCTACCTGCTCCAGACCCGGGTAGGTCGGCGCAGTCCGCTCGCGGCGGTCCGGATTGCGGTTTCGATGGCCGAAGACCAGGGCTTCCCCCTCAGCCGGGCGGAGGCCGTCGCGCGCATTAGCGATGAGACGCTCCGTGAGCTGGCACGCCTCGGGCGCGTTTCGGGCACGACTACCCCCTTCGCTTCCGGGTTGGCGGTCTCGCCGGGCGTGGCTTGCGGCGCCCTCTGCTGCGATTCGGACCGGGCCGCGCAGTGGGCCGATGAAGGCCGGCTGGTGATTCTCGCCCGGCCGGAGACGTCGCCCGCGGATGTTCACGGGATGGTCGCCTCGGCCGGGCTGGTGACCACACTCGGGGGCATGGTGAGCCACGCGGCCGTCGTGGCTCGAGGCTGGGCGATCCCGGCCATCTGCAGCCTTGCCGGCGCCACCGTGGAGAGGCATGGCATCCGGACAGGCGGCGAGTTCGTTGCCGAAGGCGAAACGGTCACGATCGACGGGACGACGGGACACCTCTATCGAGGAGATTGCCGCGAAGATACGACGCTTGATCTGCCCGAAGTGCGAAAGCTCCGGGCCTGGGCACTGGAAGCTGTCGCGCCCACAACCGCGCCTTTGCCGGAGCCGGCATCAGAACTAACGCCATTCGAACTTTTGCGCGCACTCCAACTGAAAGGCCTTTGCTCGATTGAGCGGCTGGCCGCCGTACTTGGTTGCCCGGAGGAGATTGTTTCGGGACTGCTCGAGCAGCACGAATCGTTCCTCAAGCAGACACCGCGCGGGTTCGCCCTGACCGCCGAAGGCCGTGACTGGGTTCAGCACCAGCTGGCGCAGGAGTGCTCCAACGTCCGTGCGAGCCTGGAGGTGACGTGGGGCCAATTCCTACCGCTCAACCAACAACTGAAGGCGATCGTCAGCGAGGCGCAGATGTCGGGGATGAACCGCGAACATGAGCTCTGGGGATGGCTCGTCGATTCGATGCAAACGCTCCATTCCAGTTTTCGACCGGTGGTGGAGGGGGTTGCGGAGGCCGTTCCGAGGCTACGCGGATACCCGCGCCGGTTCGATTCTGCGCTGGCCGCCCTCGCAAGCGGCGACCAATCGA
>JBATAT010000481.1:0-3594 GCA_049662005.1 Tepidiformaceae bacterium | reverse complement strand
GCCGGAGTAGGCAGTGATGGAGGAGACGAGGCGGGGGTCGGGCATAAGGGGATTATAGCGCCCTCACCCCCTCCCCTCTCCGGACTTCGCGGGCGAGGGGCGTCCACGAGGCGCCTTGGCATCTTCGACGCCTGAACGTGAAGGTGAGCCGCGCTCAGCCGAGGACGAGCGAATCAACGACGG
Organism: Tepidiformaceae bacterium; assembly: GCA_049662005.1. GTDB lineage: Bacteria > Chloroflexota > Dehalococcoidia > Tepidiformales > Tepidiformaceae > Amarobacter. Next base: position 3,411 of record JBATAT010000481.1, on the reverse strand, counting down.
CGCCGCGGAGGGAGAATGGGCCGGCGTGTTCGATGGTGACATCGACCAGGCTGCCGATGCGGGCGGGGGCGTCGAGGTGGACGAGCTTGCCGGTGCGGGTTCGGCCGAAGGGCTGTTCTTTGCGGACGCCTTCGATCAGGACGGTCTGGATGGTGCCGAGGTAGGTGTCGTTGATCTGCTGGGAGATCGCTTCCTCAATCTCTTCAACGCGGTGAAGGCGGGCAGCTTTGACTTCGGCGGAGACGTCGTCTTCCATTTTGCGGAAGGCGATTGTTCCGGGGCGGGGTGAGTAGGCGGCGACGTGGACCTTGTCGAAGCGGAGTTGTTCGAGGATTGCGACCGTCTCTTCGAAGTCTGCGTCGGTTTCGCCGGGGTAGCCGACGATGATGTCGGTGGTGATGCCGGCGTTGGGCATGAGCGCGCGAACTTCCTCGATCTTTTCGACGTACTCCTCGCGGGTGTAGCCGCGGCGCATGGATTCGAGGACGCGATTGCTGCCGGCCTGGACGGGGAGGGAGAAACACTCCATGACCTTCGGAAGTTCGGCAATGGCTTCGAGGATGCGGTGCGTCATGTCCTTCGGATAGGAGGTGAGGAAGCGGATGCGCTCGAGCCGTTCGATGGCGGAGAGTTCGCGCATGAGGTCACCGAGGTCTGGCTGATCGGGGAGATCGTGGCCGTAGGCTTCGACGGTCTGGCCAAGGAGGGTGACTTCGCGGACGCCGTGGAGGGCGAGGTAGGCGGTTTCGCGGACGATTTCGTCCATCGGGCGGCTTTTCTCGCGGCCGCGGCGGTAGGGGACGATGCAGTAGGTGCAGAACTTGTTGCAACCATGGACGATGGGGACGTAGGCGGTTGGACCCTCGGGGATGGCATAGGTCGAGGGCCAGAATTCGCCGCCGAGGTCTTCCGCGGGGCCTTCGATAAGCTCAACGATTGGTTCGAACTGCTGGGGGCGGGCGAAGACATCGACCTGGGGGAAGCGCTTCTCGAGGTCATCCGTCTTGAGGCCGACCATGCAGCCCATGACGGCGACCTTGAGTTCGGGGTTGGCGCGTTTGAGTTCGGCAACGCGGCCGAGCTTGGAATAGGCGCGGTCTTCGGCGTGCTGGCGGACACTGCAGGTGTTGATGACGACGATATCGGCCCGCTCCATCCGGTCGGTCGTCTTCAGGCCCATACGGTCGAAACCAGCGGCAAGTTTTTCGCTGTCTGCCTGGTTCATCTGGCAGCCGACGGTCCAAAGGTAGTAGCGGGCGGGCATGGAAAACGACCTGGAGCGAAGAGTGGCGGAGGGGGAGGGATTTGAACCCTCGACCGAGTTTCCCCGGAACCCGCTTAGCAGGCGGGCGCACTAGGCCACTATGCGACCCCTCCACGCGCGTGGGAGAACGCTCATTGTAGCGGTGGGGCCGGAATATGGTCATCCCTGGGGAAGCGCGAGCGGCTGGCGAACTGGAAGGGGATCGAGCGCCAGCCGGTTGCTGATGAACAGTGCATAGGCGAGCGGCAGGTAGAGCAAACCCGAAGCAAGGCGGACGGCCCCGCTGCCGGGGACATCGGCTGTGAGGAGAATGAGTTCGGTGAGGGCGAAGAAGAGGACGGCAGCGACGAACGCTCTGCGTCGCCAGCGTGTTCGCCAGGAGCGATGGCCGGTGGCAAGCGCGACAAGAAAACCGGGGAGGAAGAGCAGCATGAAGGGCCCAAGCAGGGCAAACGGCGCAACGCCGACGGCGCGGAAGATGAGCATTCGCGGGCGTCGTTCCGGGCGGCGTCGCCACCAGAGGGTGAGGCCCACGAGGGCGCCCATGCCGCCGAAGAACAGGACGATGAAGAGCGTGCCCCCGACCGAGAAGACGTGGTCGTCGGAGATGGTGCGCATCCAGACGCGGGCAGCGACGCCAAGGCTAAGGCCGGAAATGGCGCCCGCGACCAGGATGCGCCGCCGAACGGTGGTGGTCAGGGCGAGGCGAGCGGGGAGGGTAGCGAGCCAGGAGGCGAGGCTGCGGGAACGTGAAAGCATGACAGATGCTCCGGGTGGGAAAGTCCACGCCAGATTATAGGAAGATAGCTTCCTATGGTGTCAAGTGACTCGAAGTTCCTTCCGGGGGTGCATGGTCTTCCAGGTGCAGCGGGCCTCGTTCGAGACGACAACGAGGGCGAGGATTGGCGCGACAACGGTCACCACCAGGACAAGGCCGAGTGGCAGTGCCCCAGCGGCGATGGCTGTGAAGGCGATCTTCGGTCGCGCGGAGAGGTTCGAATGGCCCCAGCGGACGGCAAGGCCCGCAAGGATGCCCCACGCGCCAATCACGACGATCCCCCGTTCGCCGTGGGGCTGGAATGGCGCCATAGTCACCACGAGCAATCCGCCCGCGATGAAGACCCAGGCGAGCACCGTTGTCAGGCCTGGCAGACCGCGCTGGACCACCCATGTCGAGAGCCGTTCGCCCCGGCTGAGCAGCGACGCGATGGCATTCGCGATCCGTTCACCGGCGGTCGCCTGTTCGAGCCGCCAGCTGAGGTCGGCGGGGATGCCGAGCAGGCTCCGGAGGATGATTTCGAGTCCGACGGCTGTGGGCCGGGATGGGTGGCGTTGGTGTTCCCAGAGGTCGGACTCGATCTCTGCGCGGCGGTCGTCCCTGGCCGGCTCGGATAAGCCCGAGGTATAGAGCCGCACCCATGTGCGAACGAACGATTGAGCGCGATGGCTGGCGTTAATCATGATGGCTGCAGCCCCTCGTGCAGAGTGGCAGCCGGGCGTGCGGCCGTTTGCTGCGCCTCGATGGCGGCGTGCTGCCCGGCGGCGGTCACCTGGTAGAGCCGTCGACGAGGGCGTTCTTCCGCCGCCGCGAGTTCTGGCGATTCCCAGTGGGTGCTGAGCAGGCCGGCTTTCACCATCCGGTCCAGTGCTTTGTAGAGCGTGCCGTGGGAGGTCAGCATCTTCGCGGAGGTATTGCCCTGGATCCTCCGGGCGATGGCGTACCCATAGAACTCCGACTGGACACCAGAATCCAGCGCGGCGGAGAGGATTGCGATCTCGACTGGCAGGAGCGTGCCCGGTTTTCGTCTCATATGAGAGTTATAGGAAGATAGGTCTGATTCGTCAATCCTGATGGTGAGGCGGCCGCACCACGCGTCTGCGGAGCGTTGCGCATCAAGCCTCTACACTTCGTCCGTGGCCGCATCCGTCGTCGTTGTCATATTTACCGTGCAGCAGGGGAGCCTCTCGGTGCTCCTGATCGAACGTGCCGCGGAGCCGTCGCGCGGGCAGTGGGCGCTGCCGGGGGGTTTCCTGCAGGAAGGCGAATCGCTCGACGCGGCCGCGAAACGCAAGCTCGAAGATGAGACCGGCGTCTCCGATGTCTTCCTGGAGCAGTTGTACTCGTTCGACCGGTTGGGCGAGGGCCG
>JBATAT010000480.1:0-5074 GCA_049662005.1 Tepidiformaceae bacterium | reverse complement strand
GGTGAGATCGGGAAGAGTCCGGCGCGACCTTCCGCTCGTCTTTTGCGTGGATAATCCGCCCGACGATCCCGCGACAGCGGAAGCTCTCGCGGCCGCCGGCCTCACGTTCTCGGTTGGCGAAGACGAGATGACACGGCCGACTGCGAATGGGCCAGAGGCGAGATTGCCAGATGGGCTGGCCCTCCGCAGCTGGGACGAATCAACCGCACCGCTCTTCTTTCATGCCTATTCGGAAGCGTTCCGGGCGCGGCCAGGCTTTCCACACTGGGACGAAGCTCGCTGGCGCGCCGCCTTCGCATCCGATGCGGCATTCCGGGCGGACCTCTCGTGCGTGGTGCTCGACGGCCCGGCACCGGCGGCATTCGTCATCGCCTGGGTCGAGGACGGGACCGGCTGGATCACCCAGATGGGTGTGCGCGAGGGTTGGCGCGGCCAGGGAATCGGCGAGGGGCTGATCGCACTCACGCTGGGTGTGTTCGCCGCTGGAGGCATCGAAACGGCCGCGCTCGAGGTCGCGACGAACAACCCGGAGGCACGGGCGCTCTACGAACGCATGGGCTTCCGGGTTTCGGCGAGCTACCGTTCGTGGCGCAAGAAGCTCGCCTGACACGTCACTCGACGAGGATTCCCGGGTTGAGGATGCCGTTGGGGTCGAGCGCACCCTTGGCTGCCTTCAGGGCGGCGTGGAAGAGGTCGGGGCGCTGCTGGCGATACCAGGGCATGTGGTCTCGGCCGACGGCGTGGTGGTGGGTGATGGTGCCGCCGTTGGCGATGACCGCATCGCTCGCAGCCTTTTTGAGTTCGGCCCACTGCTCGAGTTCGCCGCCCTGGGTGCCCATCCCGCTAAACGAGTAGTACGGCGCCGGGCCATCGGTGTAGACATGGGTGAACCGGCAACTGAGGGTGCCGCCGCCGCAAACGCGCTGGAGCGCATCGGTCACGGCCGCGCGGACCTTCCGGTCGAACTCCGGCCAGCGATCCCAGGTGATCGACGTTTCGAAGGTGTCGCCGACGACGCCCATTCCGGCCGTCATGTTGCGCTGGTAGGGCCCACGGATGAACGAGTTGCGCCAGGCGCCGACGGCTCCCTGGCGGCCTACTTCTTCATCTGAGCCATCCGAGATCTTGACTGCCTCATCCTCGATCAGCCCGCCCGCTTCCCGGGCGATGCCGACGGCCTGCCAGATCGGGCCATCCTGCGGGAGTTCGGCCGATTCAAAAGCGATGATGAGCAGTGCCTCGTCGCCCTTCAGGCCTGCGGCGGCGCCCGCTTCCACGGGGTCGAGCAGGCGGCAGTTCGCGGGCCAGAGCTTCGCCTGCACGACGGCACGGGCGGCGTTATAGCCGGCCTGCCAGCTGGGGAAGGTCACCCCTGCGCTGGCCCGGAACTTCGGCCGGGCCTGTACGCGCATCCACGCCTCGGTGACGATGCCCAGCGAACCTTCGCTGCCGAGGACGAGGCGATCCGGGCTCGGCCCGGCGCCGCTCCCGGGCAGCCGCCGCGATTCCATGATGCCTTTCGGTGTCACCATCCGGGTCGATTCGACGAAGTCATCGATGTGGGTGTGGTTGGTCGCGTAATGGCCTCCGCTGCGAGTCACGATCCAACCGCCGAGCGTCGACCATTCGAAGCTCTGCGGGTAGTGGCGGAGGGTGAAGCCATGGGGCCGCAACTGATCCTCCAGGTGTGGCCCGAGCACACCCGCCTGGATGCGCGCCGCGCGCGAGGTCGCATCGACTTCGAGCACCTGGTTCAGTTCGCGGAGATCGATACTGACGCTCGGGCGGTCTCCTTGAGGTGGTTCGACACCGGCAACCACGGAAGAGCCGCCACCGTAGGGAATCGCAACGATGTTCGCTTCGTCGCACCATTCGAGGGTCGAAACGACCTCCGCCTCGGTGCGTGGATAGGCGACCACATCGGGCGGGTTCGGGAACTGCCCGTGCACCGCCCGGACGACATCGCGGTAGCTCTTCCCATAGCTGTGCCCGGCGCGGTCGTGGGTTTCGGTGGTGCAGAAGCGTTCGAGGCCGGGGGGCACAGCGACGCGGGGCGCGCGAAGGTTAATGTCTTCGATCCGCGGCAGAGGCGGCGGCGTAATCTCTCGCCCCCAGCGCTGAGAGAGCCGCGCGGCCGTCTCCTGGCGTTGCTGTTCAGTCGGCTCATCGGTTTCGAGGCCCCAGGCCCAGAAGCTGCGTCGTGCGGTCATGGCTGTCCCTCCGAGGCGGCGAGTCTACTACGTGGGGCGCTCGCCGGGGTGAGCCACCAGGTTGCCCGGCGCTCCCCATAGTCCCCCGGGCCGCCGTACGCTAGGCACCATGAGATTTGTCCTCGCGTTCGCACTCTCCTCGGTCCTCCTGGCTGCGTGTTCGGGCGGAGGGCTGGCGAAACCGCCGACGCCCGGCCCAACCCCGACTCGCGGAGCGGTCGCGGGGACCGATACCGAGTACATGCGCCAGGTGTGCCGCGCGTTCGGCCGCTACCTCACCGACTTCGGCGCCGAAACCCAGCGCGACCCCAACCTGTTTTCGGACCAGGCAAAGCTGCTGCGCGTGGCTGCTCCGATCCTGGCGACCTTCGCGAAAGACCTCGACAAGGCGAAGCCACCGAAGGATATGGCGAACTACCACGACGCCCTCGTCGAGCGCGTGAAGACGAGCGCCAGCAAGGCGAAGGGCGGCCTCGTGCTCACGAGCGCGGAACTGGGCAACTTCAGCAAAGATGCTCCCCTCCCACCGGTGACTGTCCGCGAGCGAATGGCGGATGCGGCGAGCTCAGTGCCGGAGTGCGCCGCCTCGGGCGGTGCGGATGCGCTCTTCGGCGATACCGAAGGGCGTTGAGGCGTGCCGGTCCTCTCGCCATGGACTGACAAAATCACTGAGCAGTTATAACTGCCACTTTTACTGAGCAGCGACAGGGAAAAGGGTCTTGTCTGTCTTGTATCGGGCCCGGTGATATGCTCATCCGACGTAGCGTGAACGGCCCGTTCATGGCCGTTATTCCCGAAATTTCACCCGCAGGATCAGCACCAAGGATGTCCAATCGCCAGGCCCGACGAGAGCAAGCGCGCGGTAGTAGCGCGTCCCGCCCGACACGCCCGAAAGCACCAGCCAAGCGCCCCACGGGCGGCGGAGGAGGGGGCGGGGGCGGCTCCGACATCTTCTCCCGAGGATTCCTGCTCGCCGGCGTGGCCTTCGTCATCGTCGCCGCTGTCGTTATCGGCATCGTCATCGCCTTCGGGGGAGGCAAGAGCGACAGCGAGAAGTACGTGAAGGATCTCGAAACGGCGAGGGCGGAGCTTCCCCTGGACCTGATCGACGGCAACAAGATCGGCCGCGATGACGCGCCGGTGAAGATCGTGACCTACGAGGACTTCCAGTGCCCGTTCTGCCTCGTCTTCACGGCCGAACAGGAGCCAGAGATCATCTCGGAGCTCGTGAAGACCGGCGAAGTGCAGCTCGAATACCGTCACCTCCCGATCTTCCGCCAGGAATCGGTCGATGCGGCTGTGGCGAGCCAGTGCGCCGCCGACCAGGATAAGTTCTGGCAGTACAGCAACGAGCTCTTCCTCGTCCAGGCGAAAGCGGGGCAGGTGGAGAAAGAGAAGTCCAATGTTGGCCGCTTCAGCGAAGATAATCTGAAGAAGTTCGCCGGTGATTTGGGCCTCGACCAGGCGCAGTTCGACCAATGTTTCGACAGCCGCGAACACCTCGACCTGGTCACCGACCAGCAGCGGGAAGCGAACCAGCTCGGCATCACCGGAACCCCCGGATTCGTCGTGAACGGCTCCCCGCTCGGCGCCGGAACCCCCAGCGATATCGAGGCCTGGAAGCAGATCGTCCAGAACGTGAAGGACGCCATCGCAACGGCGACGGCAAATGCCAGCGCAACGCCTGTTTCAGCTACCGCAGCGCCGGGAACGACAACCCCCGCCCCAACGGCCACGGCCACCAAGGCGCCTTAGGGCTTCCAATGACGAACAACGGGCGTTGGAATGGGTTCCTGGGGCCGAAACAATGGCTACCCCTTGTTGGCGTCCTCTCCCTCGTCATCGTGGCCCTTGGAGTCGTCCTGATCCTCGACCGTAACGGAGACGACAAGCCGGCCGCGACTACGACGGGCACCGGGCGAGTACCGATCCACGAGCACGCCGACTTCGCCCTCTTCATCCGGGGCGAACGGTTCGATTTCAACCAGCCCCAGTTCATCTCGCGCGCGGGCGGGCAGGAACTCAGCGATCACACGCACATCCACGAGCCCCACTACGACGTGGCTCATGTCCACCTTTCGCTAACGACGTGGGATGAGTTCCTCACATCGCTGGGGTTCAGGCTGACCGACCCATCGTTCCCGGGGATCGATTCGGCGCGGACGTGCATGACCCTCCCGGACAAGACGAAGCTTTGCAACACGGCCAGCGAAACGTGGAAGTTCATCGCCAACGGCGTGCCCGTCGATGGAATGTCGAACGTCGACATCGCCGACCTGTCGAGGATCGTCTTCAGCTACGGGCCGGAGACTGTTGAACAGGTGCTGGCCGATCAGTGGCCGAAAGTAGGCGACGAGGCCTGCATCCTCTCCGAACTCTGCATCGCACGCATCGACCCGAACGCGCCGCCAGAGGAGTGCCAGGGCGGGGTGGTCTGTAGCAAGTAGCCGGATGGCCCCCAACTTCTTACGGAGCCGTTACCGAAACGCGCTCGAACGTCTCCCGCTGAGCGCCGAAGGTGCAGGTGATCGCTTTCGATCCTCGTAGGAGTGCTTTCCGTGCGACGACAACTGCTACCCGGTGTCATCGGCGCTGCCGCCTTCCTTGCGCTGGGTGTCTTCGCCGCATTTGCATCATCGTCTTCGACCACGATGCACCCCGGCGACCAGGTGCGGCTCACCTGTGATGGCGCGCGGCTGAGCACCTCGCGTGTTTCAAAGTACGAAGTCCTCGCCACCTGCGGCCAGCTCGCGGCGACTCCCACCAGCACCGCTGCCGCCGCCACGCCCACGAACACCCCTTTGCCTCCCACCGCGACGCCCACGCCAAAGCCACCAACAGCGACGCCCACAGCACCCCCGCCG
>JBATAT010000479.1:0-3864 GCA_049662005.1 Tepidiformaceae bacterium | reverse complement strand
TTCAGCGTGTAGGAGGTGGTGTTCGTCAGATCGATGATCTTGTCGAACCCGATGTTCCCTTCGTCGTCATGCGCAATCGCGAGGATATTGATGACGCCGAGGAGGCTGTTCGAGACCTTGATCCACGCCTGGCATTCGTCCTTCACCGTCGCATCAGCCAACGGGCTCGGGTCGAATTCCCTGAGGCCGGTCACGGCCGGGTCGTTGAGGGCCGTCGAGAAGGTGTACAGGCCTGTCGCGAACTGCTTGCCATCATTGATCGGAGGCGTCGTTGCTCCACTGCTGGAGTCCACGATGATGCCTTCGCCCGAATCAATCAGGAAGTCGACGTTCTCGACCGGGTCCACGCTGCCAATCACGTTGTCATCGTCGAGAGACGAGAGGACTGGGTGCAGCAGCACGGCGCCCGTAGGCGGTGAGCAGAAGCCGTCTCGGTCCATGGCGTGGAAGACCACGTACTTGAACTGATCGGTGTCGCCCTTCACTACCGTTACGTCCTTGTAGCCGCCCCACGTCCAGGTGACGGTGGCTGCATTGGACAGGACAGGGAAGTGCTTGCCCCGGAAGTCCGGGTATTCGGCGGTAGCCCGAATGGTACCGGTACCGACATGGTCGCCGGGGGCGCAGTGGTGGCCAGCGGCGAGAACGTTGGTGGTGCAGGCGGTGAGGTCGGTCTTGAAGTCACCATTTGCAGTGACCATGAACTCGCCATGGTTATCACTGAAAACAACGAGGTCGCGAGCGATCGTGTCATCACCGTAGGCGGCACGGATTGCAGCCAATTCCTTGTTCTGCGCGGCCGTGACAGTTGTGTCGGCCCAGCCCTCAGAGTTGGTGCCGATCATTGCCGGCTCCCAGAACTGGTATGAACGGTCGCCGAGGCCACCGGGACCGTCGGTGCTCCATGTGTCCCAGAAGTAGCCGCCGCCCAAAACCGCAGCAGGAATGAACGGGGACGCTGGAATATCGACGAAGTAATACCCGTTCGGGAAGCTCTGCCCAGCAATGCTGTTCGATCCCGACGCCGAGCCGTTGTAGTACACGTCCTGCTTTAGGACTTGCTTGATGAAGCCAGTGTCGCGGATTTGAACGCTGATCGGTGCCACAGGCATCGGAGCGTCCCACCAGTCGACGTCGCCGTCGCCCTTGCTGGCATCACGGATGTTGTTCGGATCGATATCGCTGAGAGCGGCACCGCCGAGACCCTGGGCCGCAAGGCCCTTGACGTCGATCGTGCTGTATGGCCCTTCAAACGGCACACCAGACACCAGAGACACGTTCGTCCCTGCCGCAGGCGTGGTCGTTGCACCACCAATGGTCAGGAGACCGTTGGCACACGAAATGAACGTGGCGGCCAAGTTGGCCCCGACAACCAGCGCAGCCTTATTCGGAACCCCGGCGAAATCAGCGCAAGTGTTTACTCGGAACGCCGCCGCCGTGTTGGTAACACCGGCGACCGTGACGACCTGAGCCACGATGTTCGCGCTGGTGCCTTCAGGGCGGCCCAGTGCGAACACGCCATTGTTCGGGGCGAACATGATGTCGTAATACGGGCGGAACTCCTCCGCCGTACCCTTGATGTCGGTTCCGTCGGCATTGTCCTTCGGACCGCCGGCAAGGAGCGCCCAGTCGTCTGGCATCACCCAGCGGTCTGCCGGGAGAATGTTCAACGGATTGCTGTCGTCGCGCGCGCGGCCCGACGGGTTTTCGTTGTTGAAGAAGCCGGTCACGCGACCGCGGACCAAGAGGTCCCTGGATACGTTCCACTCGGCTGCGTTGTCCGCATCGTCGGCGCTGGCATCCCACGGGTTGCCCTTACCGGCCGAATCGGCGTAGTCCGGGTAGGCCGAGCTGTTGTGGTTCGGCTTCGATACCTGGGTCACCAGCGACACGTTGATCGTGTTGAACTTCATGTAGTAGATGACAAAGGCGTGCTTGGTTGTGTTTTGACCGCCCCAGTAACCGAAGGCTTCAACATCAACCTGGCCGGGCTGTTCGGATTCGAACAGGACGCGGCTGATACACATGCCATTCATGTTGTTGATGACGTCTTCACCGTCGGTCTGAGAATTATCGTTGAAATCGACCGAGACTATTGCTTGGTCGCTTCCGTTTAGGTTAACGCCGGACCCTGGAAGGAAATTGCCCGGGCCGCCGCCCTTAATGTACGTAATGGTTGTTTGGCCCTGGAACGGGCATACGCCGAGCGGGATCGGGCTGCCGATGCCGGTCGCAACGTCACCGTCGCGATCGCCAACCTTTGCCACGCGCCAGTCGTGCTCAAGGATCACGCGCTGGCCCGCCCATGCAAGGAACACTTGCTTGGCTGCGAGAGTCCCATGCCAGTTCACCGTCAGGGTCTCCAACGCCGGAGATGGGGGCTGATCGGAACCGAGGAGCGTCGGGTAGTCAACCTGAATGTTGACCTGAATCGAGCCGGTCGTGCCGCTGCACCAACTCGCTCCAACACCCGCCTCGAAATGGAATGGGATGCCAACGCCTAACGACGTCACCACAATCTTGTCCGTGGATTGGTCGAGCATTTTGGCGTCAGTCGAGATGCTGCCAACCTCAGGGCCGCTTACCCAAAGGTAATCCACGCCATTGGTCCCATCGAGAATGATCGCCCCGCACGTGCTTGACGCCGCACGGGTGAACGTGACCTTCGCACCATAGGCGATGGAAAGCTGAGTACCAGCCGCATTCGCATGCGTGGCGATAGGCGACTCGTAGAACGGGAGTGAGCTGCCCATGTAGATGCCGTAGACAGAATTCAGGGTGGTGTCGACGGAGACTGACGTCCCATCGAGGTTGGTACCGGAAATCGTGTCCGGATCGTCGGGGCCTGTGCCCTCAGTGATGGAAACGGCGCCCGGCGAGGTGATCCAGGTCGGGGCGAGCGTGTTCCATTCCTTCACGAGAGCAACGGTGCTGGAACCGGTCTCAAGCGGGTTCGGCGTAACGACCGGAGTCTCCGGCTCGTTCCAGCCGTAGAGCGTGGAGCCGGCGTCGTTAACGACGGTGACTTCCTGCTCGCCGGTGCTCGTTGAGTACCAGGAGACAGTCGAGTCATCGATTTGTCCGTCGAGGTCGCAGTCGACGGGCGTGCTAACAACTGGAGCAGAGATCGTGGACGTGCCGCTGATCGTCTTGATCTGGAAGTTGTTGCTCGCACCAACGATAACGTTCGGCCAGATGGCATCAACGCTATCGTTGAGGGCGCAGACCGTGTGGCGGTAGCCGATCACGTTGTTGTTGTGATCGCGCATGGCTTCAACAGCACCGGTGGCGCTGATGTGGACGAGGCCCTGCGTGGCGCTGCCAACCTGAACCTGCGAAGCGCAGTTGCCGGGTCGGTCGTTGTCCGTGACGGAGTAAACTCCACCCGGAGCTGCCAGCGTTACGGTCAGGGTTGCATCGTTGCAGTGTGAAATTGCCGCATTGCCGTTGTTCGCCGGGACATCCGCATTGACGGTGATGGTCACGGATTCGTCGGCAGACATTGGTCCCGCACTGTTGGTGCAGGAGAACGTCGTCGCGGTCGGAACGGTGCACACGACATCGGGGTTGTTCGACACTGCCGTAGTCAGCACGGAGCCGTTCGCGGGAGTGAAGGTGTCACTGATGACGACGCCATTGGCAGGAACGTCGACGATGCTCGACGGCATCGTCAGAACGATCGAGTAAATGGCGTTGGTCGTGCCGCCCGCGTTCGGGCTCTGGGTGACGGTCTTGGAGAACGTCGGAACCACGACATCGTAGGCGGCTGTGGTGTTCGTCGTAATAGTGTCGGCCGGATTCTGGTCGGCAATACCATCCCGAACGACGATCTCAAGATCATCGGCGTCGGCATCGTTGTTACCG
>JBATAT010000478.1:0-3474 GCA_049662005.1 Tepidiformaceae bacterium | reverse complement strand
CGCCCCAGGCAAAGTCTCCAGCGGTAGGCAGGCCTTCGAGCGGCCTGCGGGCCAGCGTCCAGTGTTGATTCATTTGACCGTTCATCGATTCACCACCGGCGAAGCCGCCACGAGATTCGTTCGGGCCCGTGCAGCGGCCGGGCTCGCAGACAGTCTAACGGCGTAGGGGGCTGCCCGGCTGTGAATGCGTCTTGCCGCGACGATTTGCGAACAGCGTACGAAGACATCGAAGTTCGCGACGGAATTAGCCCCGCCCGCGGTGCAACCGCAATACGATCTTCCGCGCCTCATCAGCCCAGAGAACCAGGCTGGCAAGGGCTACACACATAGCCCAGTCCGCCAGCGACAGTGCTGATGTGCTGAAGGCCGCCTGGAGCGCTGGGATATGCTCAACGCCAACCTGGAGCAGCACCGAGACAGCAATCGCAAGCCAGAGCAGCCGGTTCGTGAAGATACCGCGGAAGGCACTGGTGTATTCACTTCGAGCGTTGAAACAGTTGAACAGTTGGGCCAGGACGAGGGTGGTGAATGCCATGGTCCTCGCCTCAACGATATTGCCACTCCCACCAACGAGACCGCCCGCAAGACCGAGATCAAGCGCCGCCAGCGTGACGAGGGCCATGACGAGTCCGACGAAGACGATTCCGCGTTGCATCTCTCCGTCGATCACCCTGTCGTTCAGGCGCCGAGGAGGGAGTTCCATCAGCCCGGGAGGGGGAGGATCGACACCGAGCGCCAGGGCCGGCGCGGTATCTGTGAGAAGATTTATCCACAACACCTGCGTGGCGAGCAGGGGGATAGCCACGGTCTCGCCCGTTTCGTCGAGGCCGATCGCCCGTGCACCAACAACACCCAGGAACATCGTGAGCACTTCGCCGGCGTTCGATGACAGCAGGAAGCGGAGGAACGTCCGGATGTTCGCGAAGATGCTGCGACCTTCACGGACGGCTGAAACGATCGTCGCAAAGTTGTCATCGGCAAGGATGATGTCGGCCGCTTCGCGGCTGACCTCGGTGCCGGTAATACCCATCGCGATGCCAATGTCTGCCGCCCGTAACGCCGGCGCGTCATTCACACCGTCACCCGTCATCGCTACAACGTTCCCGTCGGCCTGGAGGGCATCGACGATGCGGAGTTTGTGTTCAGGCGCGACCCGCGCGTAGACGGCGACTTCTCGCACTGCCTCGCGCAGCTCAGCTTCGTCCAGCGAGGAGATAGCTGGACCGGTGAGGAAGCGGGAACCGATGGGCGCCAGGCCGAGTTCGTCTGCGATGCGTGAAGCAGTGCCTGGATGGTCCCCGGTGATCATCAGCACCCGGATTCCTGCGCGATGAGCCTCGTCGATGGCTGCGCGAGCCTCCTCCCGCGGGGGATCAACGAGCCCGACAACACCGAGGTAGGTGAGGCCATGTTCGAACGACTCGACGGTGGCGGCGGGCTCGCCACTGTCCAGCGAGGGTTCCAGTTGGGGAATTTCGCGGTAGGCGACGGCCAGAGGACGCAGGGCCAGGTTCGCCAGCCACTCGATCTCCGTGTGAACCGCGGCGCGGCGGGCCTCTGAAAGCGCGCGCGTCTCGCCGGCCACTCGTTCGGCGATGCAGCGCCCGAGGAGAACACCTGGAGCGCCCTTCGTGAAGATAACGAGTCTCCCGGCGTGTTGAGCGTCGGTCTCGAGGCTGCTCATCAGCTTCCGTTCGGAGGTGAAAGGCGCCTCGGCGATTCGAGCGAACCGTACCCCGATCTGGTCGGTCAAGCCCAATTTGGCTTCTGCCACCAGGAACGCGCCGTCGGTTGGATCGCCCTGGACCGTCCACTCACCATCGACCAGTCGGAGCACCGCATCGTTGGCAAGGCCGCCGGCAGCGAGCACTGCCAACGCTTCATCGCGGAGCCACCGGTCTTCGGCGGCCCCGTCCAGAGGCCGCCCGTCGAGCATGACGTTGCCTTCGGGGCGGTATCCCGTCCCGGTCAGGGTGACGGTGCCCGAGCCTGTGACGACGGTTACCAGCGTCATCTCGTTCCGGGTGAGTGTGCCGGTCTTGTCGGAGCAGATGACGGATGCCGAGCCAAGCGCTTCGACGGACGAGAGCTTTTTGACTATTGCCCGTTCGCGGGCCATCCGCTGAACACCGAGCGCCAGGACAAGAGAGAGTACGACCGGGAGTCCTTCGGGAACTGCGGCAACAGCCAGCGACACGCCAACCAGCAGCACATCAACGAAATCGCCAAGGGTTTCGATGTCCGACGTGAAGAAGATACCTGTGACGACTACGATGGCAATGGCGACGACAGCCACGCCCAGAACTCGCCCGATAAGCTGGACTTCTCGGTGTAGTGGGGTTGGCTCTTCTGTGGTCCGGGCAAGCAACCTGGCTATGCCGCCCATTTCGGTGTCCATGGCGGTGTGGGTGACCACACCTCGGCCCCGCCCACTCGTCACCAATGTACCTGCGAAGACCATGTTGAAACGGTCGCCGAGGCCAGCGGGCTGGTCGATAGTTGCCGGGTCCTTCAGAACTGGTTCGCTTTCGCCGGTAAGGGCGGCTTCCGCAACCTTGAGGGATGCAGCCTCGATGAGCCTGGCATCCGCCACCACGGCCGCTCCTTCATCCAGCAGCAGCACATCGCCGGGAACGACACCCGATGCCGGGACGGAACAACGTTTGCCCTCGCGAATAACCGTGGCCATCGGAGCCGCCATTCGTTGCAGTGCAGCCACAGCCTGCTCCGCCCGAGCCTCCTGCAGGTACCCAAGAACAGCGTTCGCAACGACGATAAGGGCGATCACGATGGCTTCGAACGGGAAACCGTTCGAACCTTCCAGGAGCCATGCCGCGAACGAGATGGTAACGGCCGCGAGAAGCAGGTAGGTCAGTGGATCCCGGAACTGCCCGGCGATCTTTCTCCATGCCGCCACTTGCGGCGCCGACTCCAGGATGTTCGGCCCCAGGCGAGCAAGGCACTCCGCAGCCGCCTTTGCCGTCAACCCTGACTGGATGTCACTGTGGAGCGACTCAACGACGTCTAGTGCGCTCCTGCGCCAAGGATCTGGTTCCATTGGCTTGGTGCTCCCTTGCGTGCGGCCGTGCGAGCTTCGCGTAACTTTACCGCGAACACGCCGCCCGTCGTGCCGTGACCACGCTACGGTCATCGCAAGCGCGAAACCGTCGCCTGCGCCGATTCAACACGCGGAGCAGTTCAGGCTGCGGTCCGAGTTCCAGGGTGAGTGACGGATATTTATCTGCAAACCTGCCATTCGTCTCGGCCGCTGCTTCACCCGAGGACGTTGGACGGCGATGCACTGTTATCCACGGGTACGGCCACGACGCATGGAACGTCGAGATCCAGGGCACGCCGCAGTGTCGGCTGAAGTTCGCCGAGTTCCTGGACCGCGAATCCTGGTAGGCCGAAGCTCGCTGCATAGGCGACAAAGTCGGGGTTCTGGAAACTGACGCCAAAGGTCCGTCCATAACG
>JBATAT010000477.1:0-1603 GCA_049662005.1 Tepidiformaceae bacterium | reverse complement strand
CCGGGGGCCGTAGACCTTGCGGAATCACCGGACGAGGGTTCCACGATGGCGCGCATCAGCCAGCTCAGCAGGTCAGTCTCGGGGAAAGTGGTATTGGTCACCGGCGCGGGGAGCGGGATGGGCGAGGCGACGGCATACGTGTTTTCCGATGAGGGTGCCAAAGTAGCTGCCGTCGACCAGAATCGCGAGCCGGTCGAACGGGTCGCCAACGCGATCACCGCTGCTGGAAACACGGCTCGCGGCTGGGCCTGCGATGTTTCCGACCGAGACGCCGTGAACCGGCTGGTGGCCGAGGTGGTCGACGCGTTCGGCGGACTCGATGTGCTCGTGAACAATGCGGGCATTTCCGCGGGAATCCCGCTGGAAGGTGACGGCTACGACGAGGCGTGGGCGCGCGTGCTTGCCGTGAATCTGACCGCGATGACCTACACCATCCGGGCGGCGTTGCCCCACCTTCGAAAGTCGCAAAGCCCTCGAATCATCAACATCGCGAGTACGGAAGGTCTCGGTGCGTCACCGGGGTTGAGCCCGTACACGACCGCCAAGCATGGGGTCATCGGACTGACGCGGTCGCTGGCGATGGAATTCGGGAAGGAGGGCATCACCGTGAACTGCATCTGCCCCGGGCCGATCCGGACGGGCATGACGGAAGCGATCCCGGAGGAGTCGAAAGAGAAGTACGCGCACCAGCGGACAGCGTTGCGGCGCTACGGAACGCCCGAGGAGGTCGCCCAGATGACCCTGAGCTTCGCGCTACCTGCTGCGAGCTTCCTCACCGGGGTCGCTGTACCAGTTGACGGCGGGCTGACGATCCGGCGGGGATGATCTGCCGCCCTACTGCGAGCCCACGGCGCCCGGCGCGACCGGTGGTGGAACGTCGATGTAGACCTCGCTGCCGAGTTCGCGGCTCTGGCCCTTTGGCCCTTCCGAGGGCATCGAAGCAACCGCCACCGAACCGAGCAGAATCAACGTGCCAAGGATTGCCGCGACCGCGACGCCCAGGCCGAAATCCGCAGGAAGCTGCGGGCGTGCTGAGTTGTGGCGGAGGACTGCCATCCGCCAACCCTAGGGTACCCGTGTAACCGCAGGCATAAAGCGGAGCAACGTCCGCGTTGCAGGATCGTAAAACGTGCTGGTCGGAAGAAATTGCCGAGCGAGATATGGGCTATCGGGTAGTGACCTTCTCTCGGCTTCGGCGCACCATCATGTAGAGCCTCGATGAATTCGAAACAATCGTGGCGGGCCTCGAAGTCGTTCCCTGACCCCCTTCCGAACTGGCGACGTTCTGCCGTCTCTTAAGGCGAGGCGCGCGTCTCAGGGGGAGGTGTCCGGGTGGGTGTTGTGGTCGAGGTGCCTGATTTCGGCGAAGGCATGGGCGCGGGGCTTGTGGCGGAGTGGTATCACGGCGACGGCGCGGACGCTGCACCGGGCGAGCCGGTGTGCCGGGTGGAGTGTGCTTTTGTGGCCTTCGAAATCGAAGCGACGGGGCACGGGCTCCTTCGACACCAGAAACCGGCGGGGAGCCTGGAGCCAGCCGGAGCGGTGCTTGGTGTCATCCTGGCCCACGGTGAGGTGTTCTCGGGGCCGGGGTCAGCGGTTACCG
>JBATAT010000476.1:0-2086 GCA_049662005.1 Tepidiformaceae bacterium | reverse complement strand
ATCTTGGACTACGACGAATTTGGCGAGATTGTTTCGTTGGAGTTACTCGACGCATCGCGACGAGTCGAGGACCCGAATTCGATCGAATTCGTTGAAGTCGTCTGACGAGCGATGCCAGGCGTAATCGTACTCCTGCCCGAACCGTTTGCCGGCCGAGTTGCACGGTTGTGGGAGACCATGGAACGCGAGTTCGGTGTGCCACGGGGATACCCGGGCGCCGTGCCTCATGTCACGTTCCATCTCGGGAACCATGACACCGACCCCGCGGCGGCGCCGGCGGTTGAGCGAGTCGCGCGGGCGACGGCACCCTTCACGGCCTACAGCGCGGGGCTGGGAGTGTTTGGCGCAGAACCGCCCGTCGTGCATCTAACGGTCGCGCGATCGCCGGAAGTCGCCGCCCTCGCCACTCATCTCAATGCAAGCCTGGCCGACGCTGGATTCCCGTCGACCGACCCGAACTTCGCAGCCGAGCGATGGATTCCCCACATCACGATCGCGCACAAGAACCTCGCCGGGGTTGACCTCGGACCGCTGTTGGCATGGCTCGCGACCGAAGGGCTGACCTGGGAGATCCCAATACGGTCTCTTTCGATCGCGATCGAAACTGAGAACGGCGCGGAGATCCTTGCGACGTTCCCTCTCACCGGCTCCCGTTAGTCCCCTCCATGGGACGGCAACGTTCAAGACAAGCGCGTACATCGCATCGACCGCCGTCGTGGAATTGCGGAACCAGGCTGGATACACGAGGTTGGGTTTCGGCGTTGGAGTTCCGTGGGAATCGCGTTGCGTTGGGGTTCGTTTCACGGACTTGCGGTACGAACGGTCAACATGCGTCTGCGAACGAACCCGGCCGGTACGCCCGGGGTAGGAAACAGGGTCCGAACGCCGCCCTCCGCACAACGTCTTTCCCACCCCTTAAATCGGCCTGCTCAGGTTCGGAACGGCCCAAACCCAACGGTTTCCAACGGGTCATCATCAATCACCGTGTTTCCCATTGGTCGCGCTATCTGTTTGGATGGTTGGATATGTTGGATGCGATCACGATCAATGTCGCCGGGGGGAATGGCGGAAACGGGGTAGTTAGCTACCACCGCGAGAAATTCGTGCCTGAAGGCGGCCCCGATGGTGGCGACGGTGGCCGCGGTGGCCGGGTCTTCTTTCGGGCAGTCGATGATATCTACACGCTGGAGCAATACCGATCGAAGCGGAAGTTTCGTGCTGGCGCCGGAGGCAACGGTGGGCCCAACCTCCGCACCGGTGCGCACGGCGCCGATATCTTCCTCGATGTCCCGGCCGGAACGGTCATCCACGACGCGGAAACCGAAGATCTGATCGCGGACCTGGCTGCGGTGGGTGAAGAAGTGCTGGTGGCGCACGGTGGCCGAGGCGGCTGGGGTAACAAGCGCTTCGCTACCTCCACCAACCAGACGCCTGGCTTCTCCCAGAAGGGACAGGAAGGCGAAGCACTCGATATCCGGCTCGAACTGCGCCTGCTTGCGGACGTCGGCCTGATTGGGCTCCCGAATGCCGGGAAATCGACCTTCCTCGCCGCAGTTTCGAACGCCAAACCGAAGATAGCAAACTATCCGTTCACCACGCTCGAACCGATGCTGGGTGTAGTGAATGTTGCCTACGAGCGATTCACGCTTGCCGACCTGCCCGGGCTGGTCGAGGGTGCGAGCGAAGGCTACGGCCTCGGCTTCGAATTCCTGAAGCACATCCGCCGCTGCCGTGTCCTCCTGCACCTCATCGATAGCACCTCACCCGATCCGGTGACCGACTACGAGTTGATCGAGGGCGAACTGCGCGCCTACGACCCGAAGCTGGATGACGTCGCGCGCGTCGTCGCGGTGAGTAAGGCCGACCTTGATGAAACGCAGGCTCGCGGGTCGGCCGACGCGCTCGAGGCCCACCTCGGCCGCCCGGTGCGGGTTATCTCCGCGGAAGCCGAAACTGGCTGCGAGGCGCTCATCGCCGAACTGATGCTGCTGGTCAACGAGGAGAAGGCGAAGCCCGTCGACCATTCAAGCGAGGAGATCCCGGTGCTCCGTCCCGCATCGGAAGAGCGCTTCTCGGTGCACAAGGA
>JBATAT010000475.1:0-18970 GCA_049662005.1 Tepidiformaceae bacterium | reverse complement strand
TAGGAGATGAATCTCCAGACGCTGTAACCTTTTTCCGTGAAGAGCTTCAGCCCTTCGGTGCCGAGCAGGACGAGGATGCCGAACAGCAGGAAAATGCTCGAAAGCGCCGCCAGCCGGATTATCCATTCGACGGCGGTTTCGATTTTCCAACCGACTCGGCGCTCCTGGATGAGGTCACCGATTCGCGGCGGCGGAGGTTGCACGGTGGGGGAAGTTGCCATGGGCAAGGGCCTCGGATGTTCGAACCTGATGTGGACGGTTAGTCGACCGGCAGGAAGCCGAGCTGTTCGCCGAGTTTCTGGCCCTCATCGCTGAGGACGTAGTCGATGTATGCGGTAAGGACGTGGTTTCCGGAGGTGTGGTAGTCCCCCGCTGAGTAGTAGTAGAGGAAGCGGCTGATCGGGTAGCTGTTGTCGCGAATGTTCGCTTCATCGCCAGGCACGAACCGGGTGTCATCGGTGACGACACCAGCGGAATCGCGTGTGGACCTGGCGATGGGGAGAACCTTGAGCTTGCTCGCGTTGGAACCCAGGTCCTGGATGTTTCCGAGCCCGGCATAGAAGATGCCGGTCTTATCGCGTGCGACGGCGGTGAGGCCAGCCGGGGCACTCTGTTGCTTATTGATGTCGCTGGAGTAGGCAGCGCCCTTGCCGAGGAGCTTCTGGATAACGTCTTCCTGCATGTAGGCGTACGTGCCGGACTCTTCGTTGCGAGCGTAAACGGTGATCCTGGCATCGGCTCCGCCAACCTCTTTCCAATTCGTCAGCTGGCCAGCGAAGATCTTCGCTACCTGCTGCTCGGTGAGCTTCTCAACCTTGTTATCCGGGTGGACGACGATGAGGAGCGCGTCCTTAAGGATCGGAATCTCGACGGGTGTGACCCCGTTCGCCTGGGCCTGGTTGATTTCGTCCGCGGTAATCTTGCGGCTGGCAGCGGCCAGTGCCACTTCTTCCTTTATCAGAGCGGTGATGCCGGCGCCGGAGCCTTTCTCGCCAGTGGTCACGGTAGCGCCCCGATTCGCCGCCTCGAATTCCTCGATCGCGAGGCGGGTGTAGGGGGCGACGGTGCTCGACCCTTCGATGTTGAGACGGCCGGAAACGCCGTGCCCACCCGGCGGGAGGTCCGAACCATCCGGGGCGTCATCGCCGGCACAAGAAACGGCGATCATGGCGGCCAGCGAGATGAGGGCGCCCCAGAGGTACACCCACCGCATCGTCGTGAATCCGCTCGCCCGGCCAGGTTGTGTTGTTCGCATTCCTGATCGCAGGCTAGGGCCGCCGCTTTAACTGCTTGTTAACGAACCCAGCGCGAGCCAATGTCGTCCGGACAGGGCTGCTGCTCTCGGATGGTGCGGACATCGGCGCTCAGCGCCTCAGACGACCCGTGATTGGCCGTGCTTCCTAAGATGAAGGATTGCCCACGTTTTACACGCAGTTTGCAGTTGCCCCGTGACCTGATTACGGAGCGCGTCGAACATACCCTCAACTGCGGCGAACGACAGTTCGGCGCGGGACACCGTCTGGTGGTCGAGGGCTCCAGGCTCGCCCTACCCCGTCCCGGCGCCACAACTGGTGGTACCGGGTGGCTGGCCGGGAGCCCTCGGCGCATACTGGATTCGACGGCAAGCTTTCACGGAGAGGAACACCTGGTGCAGAAAATCCTCCTCGTCGACGACGAAGCGAACATTCGCGATTTGAACGCGATGTACCTGGAGAAGGAAGGCTTCTCGGTGGAGCACGCCACGAATGGCGTGGAGGCCATCAGCCGCTTCGAACAGGTACAGCCACAGCTTGTCGTGCTCGATGTCATGATGCCCGGGATGGACGGCTTCGAAGTGTGCCGCGAACTCCGGCGCGAGAGCGACGTGCCGATCCTGATGCTTACGGCTCGAAGCGAAGACGTCGACAAGATCGTCGGCCTCGAACTCGGCGCTGATGACTACATGACCAAGCCGTTCAACCCGCGCGAACTGGTCGCCCGGGTGAAGCGCATCCTCCACCGCGTGGAGGGCGGGCGGAAACCGCAGACCGCGATTTCCGTCTCCAACCTTTCGGTCGATAAGGCGCGCCGCGAAGTCCGTGTGGATGGCGATGAGTTGACCCTGCGGACGAAGGAGTTCGACCTGCTCCTCGCATTCGTCGAGAACCCGGGCATCGCGCTGACGCGCGACCAGCTCTTGGGCTCGGTCTGGGGCTACGACTTCGCCGGCGAAACGCGCACCGTTGATGTCCATGTGCAGCACCTGCGTTCGAAGCTGAATAATGCGAATGTACAGATAGAGACCCTGCGAGGGGTGGGGTACAAGTTGATCGAAGTGCCCGTCTAGATCCGGCGACCGAGAGGTGCGCTGACGTTGGCGCCAATGCTGCAAGGGACTGCTGCGCGAAAAATCCGGGATGAACACCTTCCTGTTCCGCACGGTCCTGCGGTAGGTTGCCCCGATGGGTAGCCTCCAGGTTCGCCTGCTCGTCACGTATTTCTTCGTCATCGCGGTGACGCTGGGGCTGGCGGCGCTCAGCCTCCTGTTGCAACTGGGCGAATACCGCGATTCGATCTCTTACGGCAACCTCGAAGACATGGGGCGGCTGGTCAACTCGCAGGCGAGCCTCCAGATCCAGCTCGCCGAAGGCGGCGCGACCCTACCCGGCGACGAGCCGGAGCCTGGCGGCGAGACTGGCGCGGAACGCGGGAAAAAGCTCCTCGCCGACCTCAACAATTTCTTCAACAACAGCGCGATGGGCACCGTTAGCCGCGAAACGACGGTGGCCATCATCGACCCGGCCGGGCGGGTCCTGCCCGGGTTCACCACGAGTTCGGCAGACCTCGATGGCTCGGTCGTCCGGGACCTGACCGACCAGCGAACTGATGACCCGCTGACTGCGCCTCGTCGCTGCCGGCTGGAACGCCCAACCGGTCCGGATATCCTGTGCGTCAGTATCCCCCTGGGAACCGAAGTCCTCGACGCCCTTGAGGGCACGGAGGCCTCGGCGATCATCGTCGCGCGGCCGGCGGCCAGCCTCGGTGAAATCGTTGGGGACCTTGCCCCACGGCTCGTCTTCTCCGGGATCATCGGTGTTGCCGCGGCCCTCGTCCTTGGGTTCGCGCTCAGCCAGAGTGTCGCGGCGCCTTTGCGAAACATCGCCCGGGCGGCGCGAAGCGTGGCCCGCGGAAACTACCGCCAACGCGTTCCCGCGACCGGACCACGGGAAGTGCGCGACCTTGCCGCGAACTTCAACCGGATGACCGAAGAAGTCCAGCGTTCGCAACAAACCCTGCGCGATTTCCTTGCCAACATTTCCCACGAATTGAAGACGCCGCTCACCTCGATCCGCGGGTTCAGCGAGGCGATGCTCGATGGCACGATCGACGATCAGGTCGGCATCGAACGTTCGGCCAAGATCATCAGCGATGAATCGAACCGGGTACTTCGCCTGGTGCAGGAACTGCTCGACCTCTCTCGCATCGAAAGCGGCCAGGTTTCGATGCAACAGGACGACATCGATCTCCATGAACTGTTCGAACACGTCGGTGAGGTGTTCGCGCTGCGCAGCGAAGAATCGGGGGTCGAACTCGATATTTCGGTGCTCGGGCGGGCACACGTCCGCGGCGACTTCGACCGCCTGGAGCAGGTGATGAACAACCTGCTCGACAACGCATTCCGGCACACACCCACCGGTGGCGGTGTGAAGGTGGCATGCCGGGACCTACAGCCGGGAACGCTCCAGGTCACCGTCGCGGATACAGGCCCTGGAATACCGCCGAATGACCTGCCGCACATGTTCGAACGTTTCTACCGGGGCGAAAACCACAACGAGAGCAGCCGCAAGGGGTACGGCCTCGGGCTGGCTATCTCGCGCGAGATCGTGCGCGCACATGGCGGCGAAATCTGGGCCACGAGCGAGCCAGGGAGCGGGACAACGTTCGTGTTCACGCTTCCCACCGCGGGCCGAGCAAGACTGTTAGCCGGCGCGCGATAGCGTCCATCGTGTATCCGCTGGCCATGCCCGTGAAGCGTCCGGCCCAGCCTGCCATTACCACCGCCATCCGGTACAGACCGGTCGCTTCGTAGAACTCGAGGTTGTGCAGCGGGGTACCGATGACGGCTTCGTAGGCATCGGAAAGAAGCGTCTGGCCGCCCGGCCCCGGGACTCCCCCGAAAATCGTGTGGAGTGCGGAATAGAACCCGAGATCGGCGCGCGGATCGCCGATGGCCGCGACCTCCCAATCGACCACGGCCACCACGCGCTCGCCACGGAAGAGGTAGTTCCCGGGATTCGGATCGCCGTGGAGGAGGGCCATTTTCGAATCCGGCGGCTCGTTTGCACGCAACCATTCGCCCAGCGATATGAGCAACGGAGCGCGCGAGATTCGGTGGCGTTCGGCTCGTTGGCGCCACGCGCCGAGAACACCATCGAGGGCCGAGGCCGTTGATGGTTCGGGGAGCAGGAAATCGAGGCCGGCTCGTCGCCAATCGACCGCATGGATCTCTGCGAGGGCGCGTGCGGCGACCGGGAGGCGCGCCGAATGGCCGTACCAGAAGAGCGGAAGCGTTTCGCCGCTGATGCGCTGCATGACGTAGAAGGGCGCGCCAATGACGGTCGCCTCCGGTTCATACCAGGCGACCGCGGGAACGGGGACGGCGGTGGTGGCGAGTGCCCGCATCACCCGGTACTGCCGCTCAACGTCGTAGGGAGCGAGGATGCCATCGGGCCGCTCGGGTCGAAGGACGAGCGCGACATCGACGGCACGGCCCTCCACCGTGATTCGTGCATCGAAGCTGACGGTGTCGTTGCTGGCGCCGGCGGGCATCCCCCTGACGTTGACGACTTCCACCGATTCGGCCGAAGCGAGCTTCGTTTCGAGGTACACCGCGAGCTTGTCTCGCCAGTCCATCAGGCCAACTCGGCGAGCGACTGCTCCAGCAGGTCGACGAGTTGTTCCCACTCGTACCAGGGCGCGCTGTGGTTGAAGCGCCGCCAGCCGTGATAGATGACGCCGAGTTCGAACAGCCAGCGAGCCCGGAAGTAGGCCATCCCGGAAGGCGCCTTGCCTGCCGCAGCGCTGTAGGCATGGACGAACGGCTGCATCTCCGCGGGTCCGAACGGCGCACCTTTGAGGTGGGCGAGCGCGATCAACTGGCCGACATCGCTCCGGGGATCGGAGATGCGGGCCTGTTCCCAATCGACGATCGAAACCACCTCTTCGCCGAGAAACAGGTAGTTGAAGATGTTGATATCGCCCTGGCAGAGGGCGAGACGCCCGTTCTCGGGCACGTTTCGCCGGAGTTCATCGAGTGCTCGAGCGAGCACCGGTTCGTTCTTGCAGCCGAATGCGGCCATGCGGTTCGCGATCGTATCGAGTTCGGCGGCGATCCCCGCGCGCGGGGATTCGGGTATTCCGAGAAAGCCGAGGCCCAGCGCCTGCCAATCGACCGCATGGATTTGCACGACGGCTTTCGTGAAGGCGGTGAAGCTTGGTGCTGGTGCAACGCCCATGTGCGGCGCATCCACCCATTCCATCACGATGAATGGCGCACCGAGCGGCGTGCTACTCGCCTCGGAACCCAGCATTCGCGGGACGGGGAGTTCAGAAGCGGCCAGTGCCGCGATAACGCGGCCCTCGCGAACGACGTCATACGGTTCGAAGATGCCGCGATGGCGTTCCATGCGAAGGCAAACGGCCGAAGGGCCGGTTCCGAGAAGGTCGACCTTGCAGGTGATATTCGAGACGCCCCCATCGACCGGCGTGATCGAAAGGACGCGAGACTCGCCGAAGCCGGCTATTCGATTCAGCCAGGGTTCGAACTGTTCGGCGAGGGGGAGCATTGCGGTGCATTTTCCGGGCGGGGAAGCAGATTGTCGAACGGGACGCCGGAAAGCGTGCGCGCCGTACAATCGAGCCGTGGAATATTCCGAAGCACTCGACTTCTTGCTGTCGCTGAATGACATGGAGCGCGGCCACCAGGCCTCGGCCAACCCGACCATGAACCTCGAATCGATGCGTTCGCTGCTTTCGCGGCTGAACGATCCGCACAAGGGACGGCCAACCGTGCACGTCACTGGTTCGAAGGGCAAAGGCACCACCGCCTCGATGATCGCCGGGATCCTGAAGCGAGGCGGGTATTCGACCGGGCTGTACACCAGCCCCCATCTGCATTCGTTCACCGAGCGAATCGCAATCAATGGCGATGCGATCACGCCTGCGGAGTTCGCGGCAGGCCTCGGCGCAATCCGGGCAGCCGTGGAAGCCGAGCGCGCAAGCGTGCACGGCGATGTCAGCACGTTCGGCGTGTTGACGGCGCTATTCTTCTGGTTGGTGCGCTCGCAGCTGCCCAGGATCGACTGGCAGGTAGTCGAGGTGGGCCTCGGGGGCAGCTTCGATGTGACGAATGTGATCGATCCCCCCGAGATCGCGGTCATTACGCCGATTTCGCTCGAACACACGGCCATTCTCGGCAACACGCCGGCGGAAATAGCGAAGGATAAGTCGGGCATCATCAAGGAAGGCGCCACCGCTATCCTCGCCCCGCAGCACGACCCCGAAGTGGTCGAGGTTGTGGCCGAACGATGTGCGGCTGTCGGCGCAAGCCTGGTGAACGTGGCCGAGGAGTACCGCTACGACGTGCTGGAGAAGTTCCCGTTCGGCCAATCGTTTCGATTGACCGGGCCTCATGGCACACGCGAAATGCGGACACCGATGCTCGGCGAGCACCTCGTCCAGAATGCTGCTACCGCGGTGGCAGCGGCGGAAGCGATCCGCGCGCGCGGCTACAGCCTTTCCGAACAGGCGATCATCGATGGCATCGCGTTCACCCGCGTCCCTGGCAGGCTCGAAGTGGTCGGACAGAAGCCGCTCATCGTCGCCGACGGCGCTCACAATGGGGAGAGCGCGGAAGCGCTCGCGAAGGCACTGCACGACTACTTCGAATGGAAGCGCTGCTTCCTCATTCTCGGCTGCAACTCGGACAAAGATGCACGTGAGATTGCGATGAAGCTGGCGCGGTTCTCCCAACTCATCATCTGCACGGGGTTCCAGAATCCGCGGGCGATGGACCCGTTTGCGATGGTGCAAGAGGTGGGCTTCCTGGGGCCCGCCGCGGTGGCGGAGGAGACCGTTTCGGGGGCGCTCGACGTGGCCCTTTCGCACGCGAAAGAGGATGACCTGATTTGCATAACGGGGTCGCTTTACCTGGTGGCGGAAGCGCGCGAGCGATTACTGGGCGAAAGCGTCATCCGTCAGTAGGTCCGCTCGCCTGCCGCTAATCGGTGAAAACTTACCCTGAGGCGCGAATCGTGTGAGAATGGCCCCGCGATGAACGGAACCAAGCTCGTCTTCATCCTGGTTGGCGGGGCCATCGCGACCGTCCTGATCTTCCAGGGGATCAACTACTTCTCGTAAGAGGCAGGTTCACACGAGGCCAAAAGTTACAAACCGTTTACACGGGAATTGGAGCTTCACGGCTGGATTCGTTGACCCTACTTCTACGCGCTTCCTACACTGCCGAGTGATGAGGAGAAACTTCATGGAGCGAATTCATATTCGGCGAGTTGTGCTCGCAACAGTGCTTGGAGCGCTGACCCTGATTCCGTTTGCCTCCGCCAGCGCGGGGAGCAACGCGGGCAACAGTCAGGAGCTAGTCCCCGGCCGAGGCTTCGATCACGTCGCTGTCCTTCCGGCGCTGCTCCCCAACAGCAAGGAAAACACGAGTTCGATCGCTCAGAACAATGGCAATGCCCCCGCAACCATTGTTATGGACATCTACACGCCCCAGGGTGTGCAGATTCCCTCGGCGACGGTGGTGTTCGCTAACGTCCCCGCTGGCGGCACGCGTGTCTTCGCCCAGGCGTTGAACACGGGCCTGACCCCTGGCTTCCGGGGCGTCGGCGTGATTAGCAGCGACCAGCCGATCAACGCGCTGCTGGTGCGCGATATTGAGTCGAACACGTTCGCGAAGTCGTACTCAATTCACAATGCGTATCCGACAGGCGGCACCAAGGTGACCCTGCCTTACGTCGCGAACGCGCTCAATAACACCTACAACACGCGTTTCGCGATCGCCAACACCGGCGCCGCCGAAGCCTGCGTGACTGTTCTCTACACGTTCCCGGATGGCGGCAAGTCCCCCGTTACTGACGCCGGTTCCGGTTCGGCGGCGTGTGCCGGCGGCGGCTACAAGATCCCGGTCGGTGGGCAGATTAGCTTCGCCCCAACCGCGATCGATGGCGCCATCCCGATGCCTGCCAGCACTTCGAACGCGATTATGGCGGCGACCGTGACGACCAGCGCCTCGACAGTCACCGTCGGTGTGGATGCCTACCTCTCCGGCGGCCTTCGGAAGCTGGCTTCGTACGACGGATTCATCGTCGGCGGAGCAGGCGACACGACCGATGACGTCGGGACCGTCATTTCCATCCCGCTGGCTATCAAGCTCGACGGCTACTACTCGCAGATTCTGCTTTCGAATGCGAATCCGGCGCAGGCGAACGTCACGATTAACTACGTTGGCAACACCGGCAGCTACAGCGTTCCGCTCACCATTGCGGCCAACGGGACGGCAAGCCATAGCGTTTACGAAGCGACGGGTGGAATTCCCGAAGGATTCGTTGGCGCGGCGACCATTACCTCCGACCAGCCGCTCGCGGCCGTCCTCTTCCGCTCGAAGATGACCTCGCCGGGCAGTTTCGTCGATGAGGACCTTTACACCGCAGTGAACGGCGTACCGACCGACCGGGCAACGACGAGCGCGAAGTTCCCGCTCATCTTCCGGCGTGCGTACTCGGCCTCGGGCCTCTCGGGGTACAACACCTGGATCAGCGTGACGGTGGCGAGCGGCGGGACAGCGAACCTGACCCTCACCGCAATCAACGACACGTCGAACTCGGCCCCGGGTTGTAGCGCGGCGGCTACCTACACTTCGAACAAGACCATTACCGGATCGTTCATCTTCTACCAGAACCTCGATTCCGATAACGGTTTCGGTGCTGCGCCTGGCTGCTTCTGGGGCGGTGTAACAATCACCAGTGACGTTCCGATCATCGCCATCGCCGATGCGACGAACGACCTCAACGTTGGTGACAACGACGGTCTCTACAACGCGTTTGCCAACTAGGCCAACGCACCACGAACGATGAACGAGGGGCGCCCGGTTGGGCGCCCCTCTTGTCTTTCCTGCGGATAGCGTGTCCCGGCGTTCGAGATAGGATTGCCTCATGTCGATCGCGTTTGGTGGGATAGTGGCGTTGCTCTTTCGAGGGATGAACCTCTTCGTTTCGCTTGGACTCCTGATTCTTTGCTCCAACCAGCTCACGAAAGATGAACTCGGCACGTTCGTTCTCGGGCTGACGGTGGTCGGCATCGTGAATGCGGCGACCGGTGGGCTGACGGCAGCGACCGGCTTCCAGGTTTCTTCTCGGAGGAGGCTGCCAGGCCTCGCGTTCTCGAGCGGAGGAATCATCGGTGCTGGCCTTGGAGTGGTCGCTATCCTCGTCGGTCTCACGGTCGGCGCGGTATTCGCGGGCGAAGCCCACCGTGAATCGGTCGCCGTTGGCTTCGCCTGCGCCGCCGTCATCATGGCGAGTGTGCTCGCAGGCACGCTCCTCGGGCGGGAATCGTTCGTGCGCTACAACTTCGCCCTGGTCCTGCCTCCGCTCTTCTCGCTCATCCTGATCGCCATTGCGTTCTTCGGGTTCGACAAGAAGTCGCCCGATATTGCGCTTGAGATGTATGCGCTGGGGCAGTGGTTGGCCATCATCACGCTGGTTCTTGTCTCCTCGAAGGTCATCCTCGAGGGCTTCGGAGCGGACCGCGCGGTCATGAACCAGATCCTTCGGTTCGCAGCCGTGGCTGGTGTCGCCAGCGGGATTTCGTACTTGAATTACCGGGCCGACCTCTTCCTCGTCGACCACTTCAAGGGCAAGGAGGCCGTGGGGACGTATTCGCTCGCCGTTTACCTCGGCGAATCAGTGTGGCAGGTCAGCGGGTCGTTGACGCTGGCGACCTACGCGCGGCTGGGAAGCTGCACGCGGTCCGAAGCTCTCGCCTTAACCACGCGGGTCATGCGCCACACGGTCTTCCTCATTGCGGGCCTCTGCGTTGTCTTGTTCTTCACCGCCGATATCATCCAGCAGTTGCTGTTTCCCAAGCAGGATGGGATGGCGGCGGCTCTGCGGTTCCTCCTCCCGGGAGTGCTGCTTTACAGCCTGGCGCAGTCATACTCCGGCTTCTACACGTGGCAGCGTGGCATGCCGTGGGTTTCGGCAGTGGTCGCAGGCAGCGGACTTATCATCGATATGATCCTCGCGGTGATCCTCGTGCCCAGAATGGGCATCAACGGAGCGGCACTCGCGAGCGCTATCGCCTATAGCACGGCGATCATCGGCGGGCTGGTGGTGTTCGTGCGAACGGAACACCTCTCGCCGTGGCAGATCTTCCGGTTTAGCCGCGCGGATGTCGATGACTACCGGTCTCTCCTGGGGCGTGTGCGTGGCCGCCTGGGCTACTCCGGTCACTGACCGACATCAGGTGACAGGTGCACGGAAAGGTTGACCCTCGGCGGCCATTCCCTGCTTTGACGCGGTTCGTGGCAACATGGAGAGACACCACCCAAGGAGAGCGACCTGTGACGAATCCCGAACTTCCCCAGCTGCCGGGTACACCGCTCGAACTCTCAGGTCTGGAAAAGGCCCTCCTCGCGCTGAGCTACGGCGTCCATGTCATCGGCTCGTGCAGCAGCGACGGTACGCGGAACGCCATGCTCGCCGACTGGGTGATGCAGGTTTCGTTTCAACCTCGATTGCTCGCGGTGTGCATCGAAAACGACGCACGGACGTTGCGGTTCATTCGTGAGACGCGCGGGTTCACAGTGAACTTGCTGCACGAGAAGGACGGCATGGATATCGCGAGGAAGGTTGTCATGCCGTCGGAGGGGAGGAAGATCCGTGGGCGGTCTGATGAGGCGGCAGCCCAGGTCATCGATAAGCTCGCGGGTATTCCGCACGGCCTGCTCGACAACGGTTGCCCGGTGCTCAATGCGGCTCTCGGTTGGATTTCCTGCGAAGCGGAAGCGTTCCACGAATCCGGCGATCATACGATCGTCGTCGGGCGTTGCCTGGACGGAGAACGTGTGCGGGAGGGTGAGATGCTGATCGAGCGCGAGCTCGGCTGGGAGTACGCCGGGTAGCGTTCGCGAGGCGTCAGTGCATGTCTTCCGGAACGAAGACGGCGCTGAGGAACCAGAGTGGCCGGAATCCGCACGCGAGTCCGTTATTCATCGAGCGCACGTTCGTGAAGCCGTGCGTGTAGATGGGCCAGCGACCCTCGGAGCGTATCCACCGGATTGCGTGGATGGTCAGCGCCGCGGCGAGCCCCGCGCCACGATGTTCACGCAGCACATCCAGCCCGAGTTCATCGATACCCGGGTACTGATCCCAGATCCCGGTTACCGCGACTACCGTACCGTGCGGGTCGACGGCGGCGAATGCGATCCGGTGGGCGGCGATTCGGCGTGTCTCGTCTGGTTCGCCGAGGGCGTTATCGAACTGCAGGGTTGAGCGAAGCGCTTCGACCTCTGCGCCGGTGAGTTCCCTGATTCGAAACCCCTCGGGCAGTTCGCGCGGCGGGCGTTCTTCGGCGAGGACCATGCCACCGGAGGAGCTATGCGAACGCGCATCTGCGTGGCCCAGGCGGCGAGCCTCGCTGGCCATTCCTTCGAGGAACTTCGGCAGGAAGATTTGCTGGTTGCGGCCCGGTTTCGGCGCATTGGCTCGTGCCCAATCGCCGAGGCGAGGGTCGCGCACTGAGACTACTGAACCCGTGCCACAGGTCGTCACGAGAACGAGATGTGGTTCCCGCGAATCGGCCGGGCGTTCGACCGCCGTCACTTCGTGAGATTCGTAGTCGGCGGGCTGGCAGCCCATTTGGCGTGCAAGCGTTGCCTTCATGATGGTCGAGGATTCGCGGTACAGGCTGCCTGGCATGAACAGCTCCTCAGGATTCCTGGCGCATGACGCGGGCGGCCGAGGCGACCGGCAGGAAGCCGCACGCGAGCGCGTTGCGATGGGAACGAACGTTGGTTGGAGCGCAGTAGTACGAGGGGACGGCCCCTTTGTCGGCGATGATTCGCGCGAGGTTGGTCACCGCAACCCGCGCGAGTCCGATGCCACGGTAGCTCCGGGCGACATCGATGCCGATCTCGATGACTCCGTCGTAATCGTGGTACGCACCTGCGACTGCCGCTGGAGTATCGCCGGCGTAGAGGACGAAGCCAAACTTCCAGAGTGAGGCAACGTAGTCGTCGCCGGGCTCGCCGAGCGCGTTGTCGAACGTGTCCGAAGCAACATGTTCCTCGCGGAAGTCCGGGCCGACGCGTGTTCCGGTCAGGCCCGAAGGGATCGGCAACGCAATGGGTTCGGTTTCGGGCAGGAAACTCAGGTTGGGGCTGCGGTAGGCGAGAGATTCGTCGCGCGCTCGTGCTTCTTCAACCATTGGGCCAAGAAGGACGTTCGGGAACATGGCGCGGTAGTGCGTCTCCGGGGCATTCGCTCGAGTCCACTCGAGGTATTCCGGAGCAACCGATACAACCGTCCCGGTGCCGAATGTGAAGGTCGCCAAAACAAATTTCGGGGCTTCTGCGGCGGGCCGAGTCGTGATCGTAAGCGCGTGCGAATCGAAATCGAGGGGTGTGCAGCCGAGTTCCTTCGTGCGGACAGCGCGATAACGGTCGAGCGCATCGAGGAAATAATCGGAAGCCACTATTCGCTGAAGAATTGTTCGAGCTGGAGTTCGAAGCCTTCGGCGGTGAAAGCAGCGTCGTCGCTCGTGAGAGTGTCGCGAACCGTATAGGTGTGGGCGTCGCCTCCGGGACGGTGAACGGTGACGGTCTTGTTCGCAGGGCGCACGATCCACACGCGTGAGGAGCCAGCATCGAGGTACTCCTCGACCTTCCCAGCGATCTCGGCTTCCCGGTCATGTGGCGAAATGACCTCGATGGCTAAGCTTGGAGCGAAGTTGACGAATCCATCGCTTGAGCTGCCTTCGAGAAGGTGGTTCGTCGAGAATGAAACATCTGGGGCACGTACTGAATCCGGAGTACCCGAGGTTCGGTGGCCCAACTCGACGTGCGTTTCGCCCAGGCGATGCTTCTCAACGAAGTCACCGATGGTCCTCAAAAGGCGGGCGGCCAACTTGGCATGAAGTCGTCCTACGGGCATTTCGGTCACCACTCTTCCGGCTACGAGTTCCATGCGACCGCCGTGCACGGGCTCCGGGAGGTCCCAGAACTCATCGGCTGTAAGAAGTGCTTCGCTCGAAACCGGGCTGGTGGTCATGGGCTTCAGTATACAAGACCGTTCGTTCGGCTCGCCGTCATCAGTCCCTTGGGAGGCCGAGGCCGCGGGTGGCGATGATGTTGCGCTGAATTTCGCTGGAGCCCGAGTAAATCACCGGCGAAACGTTGACGAGGTGGCCCTTCTCCATGTTCCCATCGAACCTCGCGTACTTGGAGTCCGGTTCGAGCGCGCCCGCCGGTCCGAGTTGGTTGACGCCGAAATTCGTGATTGCCTGTCCGAGTTCGGTTGCGAAGACCTTGATCACTGACGCCTCGTAGTTGGCGACCCGGCCCGATTCCTGCATCCAGGCGGTGCGGTAGCTCAAGAGGCGGCCAGTCTCGTTCGAAAGCCAGAGCTCGGCCAGGCGGTGGCGAAGAATGTCGCGGTACACTCCGCCCGGTTTCCGAGACTTCATGTCGCCAATGAGCATTTCGAGCTGGCGCTGGTTGGCGGCGATCGAGGCCACGTTCGAGCGTTCGAAGTCGAGCAGCGTCATGGCGACGTACCAGCCGTTGTTCTCTTCGCCGACACGATTGCGGACGGGCACATGAACGTCTTCGAAGAAGACTTCGTTGAATTCGTGGTAGCCGGCCATGTTGACGATGGGCTGAACCTGGATGCCGGGCGTCTTCATATCGACCAGCAGGAACGAGATTCCCTTGTGCTTCGGGGCGTCTGGGTCGGTGCGGACGAGCAGGAAGCACCAGTCGGCGTGATGCGCGCCGGTGGTCCAGATCTTCTGGCCGTTGACGACGTAGTCGTCGCCGTCACGGACGGCACGAGTCTGGAGGCTGGCGAGGTCGCTGCCTGCGCCGGGTTCGCTGTAGCCCTGGCACCAGGTCACCTCGGCGTTGGTGATGCGAGGGAGGTGCTCGGCTTTCTGTTCTGGTGTGCCATGGACGATGAGCGTTGGGCCGATCATGCCGACATTGAACACGCGGCCAGCATCGGGAGCGCCGGCGTACGAGATTTCCTCGCTGAAGACCATCTGCTTGATGTGGCTCCACGCGAGGCCGCCGTATTCCTTTGGCCACGCAGGCGCGACCCAGCCCTTGTCGGCGAGCTTCCTGGCGAACGCCATCTGCTCGGGCCAGTTCTCCTGGCTGGTCGGGCGCACGGGGCCCGAACCGCTCCCCTTTGGCAGTGCTTCCGCAAGAAATTCGCGAACTTCGTTCCGGAGTGCAATGTGTTCTTCTGTGAACTTGAAATCCATGGCTAACCACCCCCAATCGCCCGGTGTGAGGCAACTCTTGCGGAGCTTACCGCAGGGTAAGACAGCTGTCGCCCGGATCCTCGAGTGCCATCGAGCGGTCCGCCACGGTACGATTGCAGGACAACCGGAACGGCCACAGGGTAGCGCAGCGTGAACATTTTCTTCGATGTCGACAACACCATCATCACCTGGGACGTGAAATTGCGACCCGGAGTGGTGGAGGTGTTCACCCGCCTGCGTGAAGACGGGCACACCATCTACCTGTGGAGCGGGATGGGGCCACGCTGGGAAGTGGTGAAACGCTTCGAACTGCACGAGCACGTCGCCGATTGCTTCTGGAAGCCACTCCACAACCATCACGCGCGCATGGAAGAGCTCGGGATCACGATCATGCCGGACTACGTGATCGATGACCACGTGGAAATCATCCACGCCTTCACCACTGGTTCGCACGTGCCCGAGCCGATGCTGCCGCTTGATCGGGACACGGTGATGTGGCGGGTCTACGACGAAATCCAGGCATTTGTGGCACGCGCACAGCAGGAATGAGCGGGGTCATCCTGATCCGGCACGCAATGCCGGAGGTGGTGCCGGGCGTTTCATCGAAACTCTGGGGGCTGAGCGAAGCGAGTCGTGAAGACTGTGTGCTGCTCGCCCATGCGCTGCCGGCGGGCATCGCTGCAATCTGGACGAGCGATGAGCGTAAGGCACGGGAGACGGCCGACGTCCTCGCCCTCCGCGTTGGGCTCCCGCTGATGATCGACGCCCGCTTCGCGGAGGTTGACCGCCCCGATGTCTGGGATCGGGATTACCGGGATATGGCCGCAGGGTATCTCCGCGGCGTCGACGAACCAGGCTGGGAACAACGGACGGCTGTCGCCGAACGCTTCGATGCTGGTATCGAGGCCGCTACTGCGGGAGCGACCGGAGATGTGGTGATCGTGAACCACGGCCTGGCGATGACGCTCTGGTTAGCGTCGGCCACGCAACTCGAGGCGGTGACGTGGTGGCGAAGCCTCTCGTTTCCCGACGCGTGGCGATTCGACCCGCGCGGAGGTTCGTTGGAGCACGTTTGGATGGGTGGAACACCGGCGAAGTGAGGGCGACTGGCCGAGTTATAACGAAGTTAGGAAAGTTAGCCTCTTTGCCTAAACTCGGTAGAGAACTCTAGATCTGGCCCGCGGCCTGCAGCTGTTCCTTGAGGGCATCGAGGGAGGCCACAGGCTTCCCGTTCAGCGAATCCAGCGCATCGATAATGTCGTCGTTGGCATCTTCGGCGAACGCGAGATCCACAAGTTCCTGGCGGTCGGGCTGGAGCCCTTGCTCGAAGAGATGCTTCACGAGCGATTCAACTTCGGTCCATTGTGCAGCCATCCGGTACCTTCTTTCGCAGAAACAGGCGGCATCAGCCGCCTGTTGGGTGTCGTTTGGTTCCGGACGTTAGCGGAAGAGCTCGCCGGTGTGGGGCTTGTCGTAGTCGATGTATGGCGGCCAGAGCGATTCCAGTTCGCGGCGAATGGGATCGCCCTCGGGCAAGTACCGCTGGAACTGTGGTTCGACATCGCGCCGGACCCAGCCCTTCCCGATGGTGTCCTTCTTGATCTTGTCCTGGAGCAACATGAGGCCGGTCAGGAGCGATTCAGGCCGCGGTGGGCAGCCGGGAACATAGACATCGACGGGAACGAGCGTGTTCACGCCGGGCGTCACGCTGTAGGCATAGGCAAACGGCCCGCCCATGATCGCACAGCCGCCCATGGCGAGTGCCCACTTTGGGTCTGGCATCTGGAGCCAGATCCGGCGGACGGCCGGGGCCATCT
The DNA here is from genome assembly GCA_049662005.1 of Tepidiformaceae bacterium. Lineage (GTDB taxonomy): Bacteria > Chloroflexota > Dehalococcoidia > Tepidiformales > Tepidiformaceae > Amarobacter. The sequence continues at coordinate 2,615 of JBATAT010000475.1, read as the reverse complement.
TCCAGGTCACGGTTCCGGGGACGAGCAAGAGGTCGGCCTGGCGCGGGGAAGCACGGAAGATCTCCGCGCCGAAGCGGGCGATGTCGTACCGCGGCGTGGCCGTCGCGATCATTTCCATCGCGCAGCAGGCAAGCCCGAACATGCACGGCCAGAGCGATGAGCGCCGGGCCCAGTTCAGCACCTGATCGACGCTGGTGACGAGAACATTTTGCTGAAGCTCTTCCTCGATCGCGGTGTCGATGAGGGGTAGCGGTTCGTAGATTTTGTTGGCCTGTGACATTGCTCGTGCAGTCTATCACAAGCATCGGGGCAAAATGCCACCCGATGGGCCGCCGTGCCACCAACGAAGGAGCTTTGGGCCGCCGATTGGTTATCGGCTGCGGCTGTAGTGCTCTTGCCCGTCGTTGATTGGCTCGTCGATGTAAACGTCGCCGTTACGGATCTTGATGTTGTAGCCACAGTCGGGATTCGTGCAGACCCACGCCTTGTAGTGGATCGGCGCACCCTGGCTGCCAAAATCGCTGAACGGTACGAGATCGCCGTAGTCACATTTGCGACATTTAGGAAACTGGATCATCCCAACACCCTCCCCGGATAAAGCGGATAGTACGGCAAGTTTTTACAAACGAGCAATCTGCTCGCATCCGAGCGGTTCGTCAAATGGCACAAATGGGCTGCGCCGATCACGCTTTTACTGCTGCTGCGGCCTTCATATCCTTCAGAAGCAGGTCCATGTCTTCCTGGGGGATGGAGTGAAGGTTGCCCTGATAGGCGAGAGTCCAGTTGGCTCGCGGCCACTTCTGGGTCCATTGAAAGCGGTCGTGGTAGGGCTCGGCATCGAGCCAGTGCGCTTCATCCGGAGCAACAACCTTCTCGATACCAGCCCGGTAGGGGTACATCTCGTTCGGCTTCTTGTCGCTCTGCCAAATGCGAGTGTGTTCCTCGACCACCGGCGTGGTCACTTTCGCAATTGCGGCGAACTGCTTCCGTCCGGTGACATAAAATGCGAGCAGGTCTCCCGGCTCGATGCTGTTCGCCATGTTCCGGCGCGTGCTCTTGAACCCGTGGCGGGTGAAGCCCATTTCGCGCGTTTTCGCGAAGATTTCAGGACCACCAACCACAACCCAGTTCCTGGCCATAGTTCCTCCTACGCCTCTGCAGGCGACCAGCTACCAGTGTAGCCACGAATGAGCACGTCTGGGGCGAGTGGTTCGACAGCCACCTGCCGCAGCGAAACGGGCCCGAACGCTGAGCCTTCGGGCTGCAAGGGAATGCCCGCGCTTCCCAGCACGACCGGAGCGATGTAGGCATGGACCTCGTCGACATGGCCGCCTTCGAAAAGTGCGCGCAACACGGTTGGCCCGCCTTCGGCGATCACCGAAAGGACGCTTCTCGCTCCAAGGACACGAAACAACTGGTGCAGACTAACGCCTGCGTTGTCATGTTCGAGTTCGAGGACGGTTGCCCCCGTGGCAGTGATGGCGCCCCGCCATGCCGCCCCTGCTGGACCGGTGGCGACGATGGCGCCGGGTCCGAACGCGTGAGACCCCGGATCCGAACGCCCACGCCCGTCGAGGATGATTCGGAGTGGTTGGTGGCTGGCCGGGACGCCGTCGCCGTCGCGCGCTGTGAGGCGGGGGTTGTCGGCGATGATCGTGCCACTTCCAACCATCAGTGCGTCCACCCAGGCGCGGTCCCGATGGGCTCTCGCGATCGCTGTCGGTCCGGTCAACCAGGTGATCCCTGCCGCGGGCGCGCCAACCTTGCCATCGAGGCTAAGGGCGAACTTTGCGATGACGTAGGGCCGCCCGGTATTGCGGAATTTGAGGTAGGGCCGAAGCAATTCGGTGATTTCGTGGGCGCCGTCGCCCACTTCGACTTCGATGCCGTGCGAGCGTAGCCGCGCGACGCTCCTGCTACGCACCGGCGCGTGAGGGTCTTCGATTCCTACGACGACCCGCCGAATCCCCGCCTCGATGATTGCATCGGTGCAGGGCCGCGTCTTCTTGCCCTCAAACGGCATACAGGGTTCGAGGGTGGTGTAGAGGTCGGCGCCGCGGGCGTCGATGTTGGCGAGCGCCGCCGCCTCGGCGTGGGGGCCGCCGTAGGGCGAAGTTGCGCCGGTCGAGATAATCGAACCGTCCCGGACGACGACCGCGCCAACGCAGGGGTTTGGGCTGGTTGTGCCGCGAACCCGGTATGCCGCATCGATGGCGGCCTGCATGGGAGTGGAAACGTTCGGCATTGGTCAGATCGTAGCGGAACACCTGCGACTGCGGCGTTCGTGGGCGTTCAGGCGCCGACTTCGATTTCGTAGGTGCAGAGATCGTCGCCATCGAGGCGATGGGCGGTGCGTTCGACCCGTGCGCCGGGCAGCACACCCTTCAGTGCATCACATTCGACATCGCAGATGCGTGGATGCTCGCCGACGACGTGCTGCAGAGGGCAGTGGCGCAGGGTCAGCCTGGCTGGTTGGCCCTCGAAGACTTCGAGCTGGGGGTAGAAGCCGTACTCGTCGACGAGTCCGGTGAGTTCGCCAAGGCGGGCCGAAGGATCGGCGGCATGGACGACAGCCTGCGCCCTGCCCAGTTGTGCCGCCAGGAGGCGACCGAAAA
>JBATAT010000474.1:0-3328 GCA_049662005.1 Tepidiformaceae bacterium | reverse complement strand
CCATTATGGCGCCCCCGGCTGTTCTTTCGAACGTGAACTGGCTTTACGAGACCAGCGTGCCGAGCACGCGTTCGACGTGTTCCAGCGGGCCCTGGGGAAGGCTAATGCTTGGAAGGTCGACGCCGAGCTGGCGGCGTTCTTCGATGCCGGCGGCGACGGTCTCGAGGTCTCCCCAGATGGCGGTTTCCTCGAGCATGCGGTCGCCCATCGCGGCCATCAGTTCGGGGTTGGTGCCGAATGGTGCGGGCTTGTGCGTCTCCGCGACCTTGCGCATGGCGGCAACTTCTTCGCCGAAGCCGTTGCGCGTGAGCATCTGGTGGTAGAAATCGCCCATATTGGTGACATACCAGGAGATGGGGCCAGCGGCCTGGGTCTTCGCCTTTTGTTCATCGGGGTTGATGACGACGGTGAGGGAGGCGACGCATTCGACGGCAGTTTCGGGCCGGCCAGCCTCTTTGGCAGCGGCGGCGATCGCCTTCTTGCCGTCGAGGAACTTCGACTTCGGCCAGTAGATGGGCATCCAGCCATCGGCCACGGTCGCGAGCGAATCCATGCTCTTCGGTGAAATCGAAGCGACGTAGATCGGGATGTGCTTCCGGGGCGGTTCGAACAAGAGGCGGAAGCCGCGCTGGAGCTTGAAAATCTGGCCGTCGTAGAAGACTTTTTCACCGCTGACCATCATGTTGATGATTTCGATGTATTCCCTGGTGCGCTGGATCGGCTTGGAGAACTTCTCCCCGTGCCAGTGCTCGATGACGCGGTCCCCGGAGGTACCGAGGCCGAGAATAACGCGACCGCCGGAGAGTTCATCGAGCGTCGCGGCCGTCATGGCGAGGACACCGGGCGAGCGCCCGAAGACCGGTGCGATACCGGTGCCAAGCTTGATCTTGCTCGTGTTGAGCGCGATCTGGGTGAGGAGCGAGAACTGGTCGCGTCCCCAGGTTTCGGCGGTGAAGACGGCTTCGACGCCAACTTCTTCCGCCACTTTGATCCTACTGATCAGTTCTTTGTTTTGTTCCGGACTACCGGCGAAACCGGCAGACACCGCAAGCCGCCTGGGCATTGCGTCACCCCGCGAATGAGATTCGTCCGTTGCGTGAAAGGACGCTCGCAGCCTATCAGGGCGACGAGTGGCACGCCAACGCGAAGAAGCGCATCAAACCGGGTGATGTGCCCGGGTGGGATGTCCGATTGAGCAGCGGACTCACCGCTGGCGCACCGGGCACCAGCGCTCGGCCATCGTGGCAAAGCGTTGCCACTCGTCGCCGGTCATCCTCGGGCCGCTTCCGGGCGAGAACCTCGCGCCTCCCGGGAGTCCCACTTCGCGCGCTGGTCCATCCTTCATTCGAAGACGAATCACGTATTGCCATCCGACGCTCTCAAGCGGGACCGCGTCGGTTTGATCCGCTCGAAAGGAGCGGCGAGTGAGTTGCACTTCTTCCATCAGCGGCAACCAGTACAGTTCATTCCCCTTCCACGTCGTTACATGCAGACCGCCGTCATCATCGATAGCGAGTCGGAACCTGGAACGCTGGAACCGCAGCCACTCGTCGTAAGCGAACAGTGCTACCGCGGCAATCACGCCGATCGTGATCCAGCCGCGGCCGAACACTGAGACGGCGAACGAAACGAAAACGACAAGCAGGGCGAGAATCAGCGCCAGGCCAAGATATCCCCGCGCCGTTCGCGGGGCGGGAACCGGGGTGTACTGATAAACGAACGAGGGCCGGGTCATCCTTGCCCCGGGAAGAGGCTTTTCCGAGCGCTCTCCTGGCCGTGAGCGTGGAAATCACAGGGGTGAGCAAGGACCGAACTGAGCAGCATGGTGGGCAGTTCCTTGAGGATGTAATCCGCTTTCAGCGGCCCATCCGGATTGCGCCAGATGAAGTTGCCGTTGACAGCGAACATGATGGTGTACCGGAGGAAGCGCGGGTCGCGGTCGACAAAGACGCCGGATGCGATGCCCTGGCGGAGGATTTCCGTGAGCAACAGGGTGTAGCCGCGGTCAGCCGCTTTGATGCGGGCGCGGGCATCGGGCGAGAGCCCTTTCGGGCGGCCGGTCGCGAGGGTACTCCGGTTGAGCGGTTCCATGCCGACTCGGACGAGGTCTTCGATGGCGGCGAAGAGTGCCTGTTCCGGGGCCAATTCGCGGGCGACGATCGCTTCAAGGCGTTCGGTTGCGCGGGCCACTGCCTCGACGACGATCTCGGCGTAGAGGTCTTCCTTGCTGCGGAACTGGTAGTAGATAACCGCCCGGCTCGTGCCCATGTGGGAGGCGACGTCTTCGAGGGTGGTCGCGGCGTAGCCCTTGTTGATGATTACTTCGGCCATCGCGATCATGATCTCGCGGCGCCGCGCCTGCATGCGCTCCGGATCCTGGATGCGATAACCGCGAAGGCCGACTTCATCGCTCATCCTGCGTTCTCTACCCCTCCAATGCTTGACAGAGACTAGCATGCCGAACTAGATTCCGCGCTTCTGAATAAACACGACTGTTTAAAGCTCCTTGTTGGGAGCGCCATCAGGAGTGTGGTTTCAGGAGTGCGACGGACCAGGGGCTTCGCCCCGGTGCGACGCGCGCCAGTGTATGTCGTTATCCCACCGGGATACGGGAAGCCTTCGCCTCGGGCGGGGGCTCCCCGCTCGCGGAGGGGTTTCGAATACCCGGGCGTTGGGGCAAAGACCCTGGCCACGGTGTGGCTCTGCGGCCAGGGCTTCGCCCGGGTGATTGAGGCGACATTCGTGCTTGTTGTGAAGAACCGCGGCTATGCACGGCGCCGTATGAATCCCAGGAAGGATTGCTGGCTTCGATGTGAGCTATTGACGTGAAACCAGCGGTCAGCGTACAACGGGCAACAATCCGAATGGTGCTCGAACACGGAGGGGGAAATCTCATGGAACGCGATAACTACTGGGGCCGAAGGATCGCTCGACGCCGCATGCTTGGGGGCGCCGGTACCGTCGCACTGGGCGCTGGCGCATGGGCGCTGGCCGGGTGCGGCGATGACGATGATGACGATGACGGCGGGAGTTCGACCTCACCGACGACTGACGCGGGCGTCAAACCGGGCACGGAAACTCCACCGACGCCAACCGTCGCGGGCGAAGTCATCAAAAAAGATGGCATCCTCCAATCGCGGCAGGGTGCGATTTATGCCTCAATCAACCCCTATTCGGGCCTGGATAGCGGCCTGCTGTGGGGTTTCACGATCTTCGACCACCTCTGGTACACGCCTCTCGATACGGGCGTTCGCGAGAACTTCCTCGCATCGAGCATCGAACAGCAGGATCCGACGCACTTCACCGTGAAGCTGCAGGATTCATTCTT
>JBATAT010000473.1:0-2339 GCA_049662005.1 Tepidiformaceae bacterium | reverse complement strand
GTCCTCTTCACTGACCTCGCAACAAACGCCCTCGGAGTCTTCCTGTTCGTGATTGGTGTTTTCGCGGCTATCACGGGGCTCGCCTTCATGACTCGCCGGACCATCTCCCGCTCGTTCGTCCTCTACCGCCACCACTGGCGGACCTTTGTCCTGATCGGGCTTGTTCTGATCCCGGTCGGGCTGCTCTTCAACGCTGTTCAGTTCCTCGTCGCAGCGATCCCGCCAACGTCCTACGCAGTGGCCCTTCTCAACGAGCACAACAACAACGGCAGCTTTGCTTCGGGCCTGATCGTTGGTGTCGGCCAACACATGGCAGGTTTGGCCATCGTCGGCCCGGCTGTCATCGAAGCATTCCGGCGGATTGAAAGCAACGAGCCGCTCAACGTGATCGACATCTATCGAACGGCATTTCAGAAGTTCTCCCGGACCGCCCGTGCGGTCTTGCTCGCGGTCGCACTCGTCGTCCCGCTGACGCTGGTCGTGATCGGCATCCCAATTGCGATCTGGCTCCTCGTGCGCTGGTTCTTCGCACCCCAGGCCGTGATGCTCGATGGGCGAGAGGGTCGGGATGCCCTTCGCCGCAGCGCCGAATCGGTTGGCGCGGGCTGGCACTGGCTAAGGACAGCTGGTTCGGGCCTGCTGCTTTTCGTCATCGGAGCCGCCCCGGGCCCCCTCATCGGCCTCGCCTTCCTGATTCTCCGGTCGTCGTCGGTCTCGTTCGCTAACTTCGTCAGCAGTTTCGTGTATGCGGCCTTCGTGCCGTTCGCCTTCCTCGGCGTGACCATCCTCTATCGCCAGCGCCAGGTCCGCCTCGGGGTCGACCCGGACCTCCAGTCGCCATCCTCCACTCCCGAAGCGGCGCCACAGGCAAGCGGGCGCTAACGCTTAGCGAGTGCCAACTGGCTCCTTCGCATCCAGCGCGAACCCTTCGTAGCCAGCCTTGGCGACCTTCTCACACTTCTTCGAATACATGTTTAGGCCGCCGATATAGGGCATGAAGACCCTTGGCTTGCCCGGCACATTCGCGCCGATGTACCACGAGTTCGCACGCCGACTTCGAGCAATGACGTGCGAACCGGCACGATCGCGGCTCGACTCAGACGAGTCTGAGGTGGACTCTCACATCTCAATGGATTCCGCGAGGCCTATGTCGATGAAGAAGGGTCTGCTGCTAGCGGTGGTGCTGGTGAGCGTCATCTTCGCCGGATCGGTGATCTACTGGGTAGCCGATGGCAGACCTGGGACGCCCCGTGACTTCCGGCAGCGAGTCAGCGAGACGGGCTTGGACGTGTCCTGGTCAACGTCTGGCCCTCGCGGGGGCGTCGGGAACGTCGTGACTGAGTGCGGCGCTATCGAGGTCGCTTTTGACGAGATTGACGGCCAGTTGTGGATGCGTTGGTCGGAGCGGCGCGAGCCTGCGACGCAAGAGAACATAGAAGACCTTGTGTCCTGCAACAGGTAGGTCAGTCCGAGGCCGTAGTGCCCGCTCGGGCGAGAACAGCAGGCATTGGTCGCCCGCCCGGCGACTCGGGGGAGCATGTCTGCATGGGGAGCTGTTCGCGACGCGATTACCAGTTGGGTCACCAGTTCAGGTACCTACCGGGTGCCGACCGGTTCCTTCGCATCGAGCGCGAACCCTTCGTAGCCAGCCTCTGCGACCTGCTCACACTTCTTCGAATACATGTTTAGCCCACCGATGTAGGGCATGAAGACCCTTGGCTTGCCCGGCACATTCGCGCCGATGTACCACGAGTTGGCACGAGTGTAGAGCGTCTGGTCGGCCACGAAGTTCACGTGCTCCACCCACTGGTCTTCCGCTGCGGTGGTCGCTTCGATCGTGCCCACTTCGTGCTCCCGCAGGTATTCGAGGCAGTCCGTAATCCAGTCCACGTGCTGCTCGATAGAAACGATCATGTTCGTCAACACCGAAGGGCTGCCGGGTCCGGTAATCGTGAACAGGTTGGGGAAGCCCGCAACCTGCAGGCCAAGGTAGGTTCGCGGCCCGGCTTCCCATTTGTCCGTCAGCTTTATGGCGTTGCGCCCGCGGATGTCGATCTTGCTCAGTGCGCCGGTCATCGCATCGAAACCTGTCGCGAAGACGATCACATCGAAGGCGTACTCGGCGCCATCGGCCAGCTTCAGGCCCGTTGGTGTGATCGAGGTCACCGGATTGTTCTTCACGTCGACCAGACGCACGTTTTCGCGGTTGTAGGTCTCGAAGTACTCGGTATCCACGCAGAGCCGCTTGGTCGCGAACGGGTAATCCTTGGGGCAGAGAAGTTCAGCGGTCGTGGGGTCGTTCACGGTGGCGCGTATCTTGTTGCGTACGAATTCCGCTG
>JBATAT010000472.1:0-2621 GCA_049662005.1 Tepidiformaceae bacterium | reverse complement strand
TGTCAGTCGATTGTGCGCTCGCGGCCGTAAGGTCGGCGGGGACGGTGATCGCCCAGGTCAACCCCCAGATGCCACACACCTTCGGGCACACGATCTCGGTCGAAGACGTCGACTACGCCGTCGAAGTCGATGTTCCACTGCCCGAAAGTGCGCTCACACCAACGACGCCCGAGGCCCGCGCCATCGGCGGATTCGTGGCCGAACTCGTCGAGGACGGTTCCACGCTCCAGATGGGTATCGGCGCCATCCCGGCTGCAGCACTCGCCGCGCTTGCCACCCATAAGAACCTGGGCGTCCACACCGAGATGTTCACAGAAGCACTCCTGCCACTGATCCAGAGCGGCGTCGTCAATGGATCGAGGAAGAATCTCAACACTGGCAGGGTGGTCAGCGCGTTCGTCATCGGGAACCGGCAACTCTTTGACTACATCGACGATAACGATCGCGTTGCCCTGCGGCCGGTCGATTACACGAACAGCATCGACGTCATCGCGGCGCATGACCGGATGGTGGCGATTAACTCCGCCCTGAGCGTCGATCTAACCGGCCAGGTCGTTTCCGATTCGATCGGCCCGCGCTTCTACAGTGGCATCGGCGGCCAGGTGGATTTCATTCGCGGCGCGGCGCGCTCGAAGGGTGGGGTGCCCATCATCGCCCTGCCTTCAACAGCGAAGGCCGGCCGCATCTCGCGCATCTGCCCCGAGCTGCCGGCTGCCTCCGGGGTCGTGACGACTCGGGGCGATGTCCACTGGGTGGTGACCGAATACGGAGCGCGTAACCTTCACGGCCGAACCATTCGCGAGCGTGCCGCCATGCTCATCGAAATTGCCCACCCCGATTTCCGCGCGGGCCTCTTCGAAGCCGCAGGAAAGCTCGGCTATCTCGGCCAGCACTAAGCCCGGAACACGCCTCCGTCGTCATCAGCTTCATCGAACACCGGAGCCTTCGACCCCTGGAGGGCTGCGATCAGATCAGCGGCATCCTGCGGGCCGATCTTGCCCTGTTCCAGCATCTGCAACACACGCATCTCCTCCGCTTCGCGCCGCCTTGAAGCGGTCCCGGCCCGACCGGGGCGTTGCGGTCGAGACTGGCCGATTGGCGGAGCCGCCGCGTCGCCTGCATCGGAACCGCGGGCCTTCACGACACATTCACCGATGCCTGAATTGATACGAAGCGTGGTGGCCGCTCCCGCAGCAGCGCTCGGATATTCGATTCGTGACTTGCCGATGCCACTCGAAGCATGGATGAAGACGATCCCGCCCGCAGGCAGCCGCACCTCTGCCCGGCCGATGCCAACATCGATCTTGTATTCCCCGGCGCTCAGTTCGGCCACATCCATCAGCACATCGCCCGTACCCGAATCGCAGCGCGCGAGCCCGCTGTGCGAGAGCACCGAGATCTTCCCGGCGCCGAGGTTCACATCGAGGCTGCCGCGCGTTTGGATGCACTGGATCATCCCCGCGCCAACATGGATCCTGAGATCCTCAGCCGAGATGCCCTGGGCCTCCGTTTCGCCGTACCCGTTATCGATCTTCACCTGTTGGAACATCGCATCGGAGAGCCGGACTACAGTCGAGGCGCCCTGCCGCTTCCGAAACAGCCAACCCTTCGCCAGCTTGATTTCGATCTGGAGACGGCTGCCATCCTGGTGGACGTTTATCTCGGGGGTGGACTTGTTACTGATTGAAGTGACTCCGGGTGATTCGCCATCGCTGCAGCTGCGCACGGTGAGCTTGCCCGCTGTCTGGTTGATGTGGACTGAACCGATGCCATCGAGCCCGATTGCGTGCTCGCTGCGAACACCCGACCCCGAGTCCGCATCGTCCGGGCGGCGATAGCTACCACTGCCCCGGGCCTTTCTCGCTTCATCGCGGGCCTCATCGCGAAGCCGGCGTGCCTCATCCCGCGCCCTGCGCGCATCCTCGCGCAGACGCTCTGATTCCGCGCGCGCGGTTCGCTTCATCCGGTCGGCCTCTTCGCGCGCTCGCTCGGCCGCATCCAGCGCAGCCTGGATCTCATCGTTGGTATTAGCCATCTCGCGCCGCCAGTGCCCGGAGTTGTTCGGCGGCATCTGCTGCACTCAGTCGGCCGGCTGCCAATTCGTCCAGCACGCGTTGACGCCGTTCGGCGTCTCGCGGATCTTCGCCCGCTTCGAAACCCATGGCGATGAGGACCTCATTGAGGCGGCCAACCACGGTTGGATAGGAAATGCCGAGTTCTTCCTCGACGTCTTTGATCTTGCCTCGTGCGCGCAGGAAGGTTTCGACGAACGAAAGTTGCTCGCGACTGAGTTTGGCGAGGGGGCCGGCATCGAAGCGGCCATCCACGCCGACTCCGCACGACGGGCACTCCAACCGCCTGACCACCATCGCGCTATCACAGCTTGGGCACGCGCCCACAAATCGGGCCATGTACTTCCTCCTGCCTACCGCGCCGAATGCATGCGCGGAAGACGGTCTTCGATGACGTTCGCATTCGTGCCGCGAGCCCAGCTTTCGACAGTTGCGGCCCCACCGCGAATGCGCGCGGCGATGGCTCCGATGATAGTGGCCAGAGGCGAACCATTCCCGTAGCGGTAGGTACTCGCCGAAGCCAGGCGGCTTTCGACGAACTGTTTGGTA
>JBATAT010000471.1:0-5109 GCA_049662005.1 Tepidiformaceae bacterium | reverse complement strand
CGGGAGGTGATCATGTTGTGGCGTTCGCGGTCGAGCGCGATGGCTTGCTCGGTCGCGTTCATCCGATGGTCGATTTCAGCGTTCCGTGTATCGCGCCGGCCGATCGCTTCGCGCCGCTTGCGGATCTCTTCAGAGAGTGTCCGAAGCTGCTCGCGCAGAGCCGTAACCCGATTGGCAGCGGCCGCGTTTTCGGCGGTGCCCTGGTCCAATGCCGCGCGTACCCGGACGAGCGAGTTCTGGGCTTCGCTCCACTGGTGCCCGTAGTAGGTTCTCAGCAATTCGATGAGTTCGGCAGAGAGCCGTTTGTGTTCGCTCGCGCGCTCGGCCTGCCGGCTTAACTGGGCCAGCCGCGGTTCGATCTCGTCGACGATCAGGGTCACTCGGTCGATGTTGTCCTTGGTCGCGCTCAGGCGATCCTGGGCTTCGCGGATCTTCAACCGGAAACGCTTCACATCGGCGGCTTCGTCGAGGAACGACCGGCGCTCGTCGGGCGACATGCTGAGGACTTCATCGACGAGGCCCTGGCCCATAATCGAATAGCTGTTCTGGCCAACGTCGCCTTTCATCAGGAGGTCGACGACATCGCGAAGGCGAACGCGCGAGCCGTTCAACAGGTACTCAGAATCGCCGTTCCGGTAGACGCGCCGGGCAATTTCGACTTCGGCGAAATCTACCGGCAACCAGCGACCCTCGTTGTCGAGCGTCAGCGCGACTTCGGCCATGCCGACGGCCGCGCGATCCTTCGTCCCGGAGAAAATGACGTCTTCTTGTTTCTTCGCACGTAGGAGCTTGGAACTCTGTTCGCCGAGCACCCAGCGAATCGCATCGGAAACGTTACTTTTGCCCGAGCCGTTCGGGCCGACAACGGCGGTGATCCCACGCCCGTATTCGAACGACGTACGGTTCGCAAAACTCTTGAAGCCCTGGATCGAGAGCCGCTTCAGGTACACGGGGCTAGTCCTCCGCCTTGGCTTCGGAAGTCAGTGCCTGCACTGCCTGGTGGGCAGCAGCCTGCTGGGCCTCGCGTTTACTTCTTCCCTCGCCCCGTCCGAGGGTCGAACCCGCGACGCGGACTTCGACGATGAACCGGTGTTCTGCACCGGCGGCTTCTTGCACGGTCACATATCCGGGCGGTTCGTGCCAGCGAGCCTGCACGAGGTGTTGGAGCGAGCTTTTCGCATCGACCTGGGCGCCCTCGCGGTGAATCAGTTCCAGCTCAGGTTTGAGCAGGCGCCGTGTGAAGGCCTTCGCCGTCCGGTAGCCGTGGGCTTCGTAGACAGCCCCGATGAGCGCTTCCAGCCCACCGGCGAGGTTGCGTTCACGCGTTCTCCCGCCGGCACTCTCTTCACCGCGTCCGAGGATGATGTGGTCGCCAAGTCCCACGCGCTTCGCCACCCGCGCAAGGCTCGTGCCGCGCACGATGTCGGCCCGCATGCGCGTCAGGTCGCCTTCGCCCGAATCTGGAAACTGGTCGAAAAGTGCCGAAGCGATGACCATCCCAAGAACGGAATCGCCGAGGAACTCCAACCGCTCGTTCGAAGTCGCCGAAGCGTCTGCCTCGTTCAAATATGATGCGTGGGTGAGTGCCTCGCCGAGGAGACCATCCGGCAACGGCTTTACGCCAAGCCGTTCGATGAAACGGGCATAGTCCTCAGTAGTGGCCAGAGCCACGCACCCTCCTGTCCTTCTCTGGAAGGACTGGTGGCCGCCCGGTGCGGCCAACGGAATTGCTAAAGCGCTATGATCATAGGGAGCGCGTTCCCCGCGAGTCAAGGTTCTTGTACGCTTCGGTAAGGTAGCAGGGGGCTGATTTCATGCCTGATCCGGAACGTTGCGTCGTTTGCCAACTCCCGGTGGCGCCCCACATGGAGGCGTACTGCGGGGTTTGCGGGCAGCTCTATCACCTCAATTCACGCGCTGACATGCCCGGTGAGGACTGTGGCGAGGTCTGGATTAACGAAGAGCACCTCGGCCTCGAATTCGCCTGCAACACGTGCCTCAACCCGCCCGAAGAGGAGCCGGTGCCTGGCCTCGATGACATCCTCGACCTCGCGGAAGCTGCGCTCGCCTGTGGCCTGGGCGAAGATGTGCTCGCCCGCTCGGCCGAACTCGGCCACGTCAAGCACCGCAAGACGGCTTCCGGTGTACTGCTCTTCGTCCGTGCCGATGTCCTTGCCTTCGCGGCGAGCCACTGACCTGATTTCACCTGCAGCATCGACACCGGGCGCTCACCAATCGACAATCTGGGCGTGCCCTCGACCTGCGTTGAGTGCAAACAACCTATCGGCGAGCAGAGCGCACTGACCTGCGCAGACTGCGCCGGGATATTTCATTTCCCCGACTCACGCATAAACGAAGTGGGCCGGGCCTGTGGGGTTCATGTGATCGGTTTCAGGAATCTGCTCGGCCGGGATGTTGTCCCGCTCTGTCTGCGATGCGATATGGCCTTCCGCCTGCGCTACGGGATTCCCTCATGAGTGCCCGCACGCGCCGAAAGAAGGCCTCGTCCGGCCACGCGAATCAGCCCGCCCCGCCCCAGGCAGTCACTGGAGCTCCAATCCACCAGGCCATCCCCATGCCAAAGTGGGAGTGGCGCACATTCCCGGTGTACTTCGCGTTCGCCCTCGGCGGCTTCATCGGCCTGTACATGGGCCTCGTTGTCGGCGCCACATCGAACGACATGGTCAGCCTTGTCGCGTTCACGTTCTGGGCAATCCTGCTCGGCTTCGGGTTCTCACGCCTAACTTCGCGCTGGATGTTGAGCCACAACTGGGGCAGGCGGCGCGCCAGGAAGTAGCGGTTCCCACGTACCCCCGGATCCGGCTCCCGTCCGTTTGCGATGCTTTTGCAATACTCGGCGAGTTCGTGTCGCGTTGACACGAACTCGGCCACGTGGCATCCTGAATACGGACTTAGTGTCGAAGTGACACTAAGTAGGAGGCTCCAACCATGGCAATCCTCACCCCCAAGGCGCTCAACTACGCCGAGCAACTGGTGATGTATACCGACCCCGATACCTGCCCCACCGATGCGCTCGTGCCCGTGCCGCTGGCCGAAGAACCGGCATTCGTAAGCTGGCAGCAGGATATCCCGCGCGAATACCTCGCGATGTCCCCCGAAGAACTCGATCGGCGCATCGCCTCGGCGCGCGCCAAACTCGGGACCCGGCTGACCATCCTCGGACACCACTACCAGCGCGACGAAGTTATTCAGTACGCCGACTTCACTGGCGACAGCTTCAAGCTGGCCCGTCACGCCGCCGAACAGAAAGATCTTGAGTTCGTCCTCTTCTGCGGCGTCCACTTCATGGCCGAATCGGCCGATATTCTGACCGACGAATCGGTGAAGGTCATCCTGCCGAACATGGCGGCCGGCTGCTCCATGGCCGATATGGCCGACCCCGACGATGTCTACCAGGCCTGGGACGAAATCCACGAGATGCTCGGGCAGGATGCCAGCGTTGTCCCCGTCACCTACATGAACAGCGCGGCCAACCTTAAGGCCTTCGTCGGTGAGCGCGATGGACTCGTCTGCACATCGAGCAACGCCGATAAGGCGCTCGAATACGCGTTCGCACGCGGCGAGAAAGTCCTCTTCTTCCCGGACCAGCACCTCGGCCGCAACACCGGCTACGCGATGGGCTTCGCCCTCGATGAGATGGTGCTCTGGAACTGGCGCATGCCGAACGGCGGCACCACCCCGGAACAGCTCAAGAAAGCAAAGATGATCCTCTGGCAGGGCCACTGCAGCACACACCAGCGCTTCACCGCCGCCCAGATCGAAAAGGCCCGGGCCGAACATCCCGGCGTGCAGGTAATCGTGCACCCGGAATGCCCCTGGGAAACGGTTCAGGCCGCGGATTTCAACGGTTCGACCGAGAAGATCGTGCGGGCCGTCACCGATTCGCCAGCGGGGAGCACCTGGGCGATCGGCACCGAAATCAACCTCGTGAAGCGGCTCGCCGACCAGAACCCCGATAAGACCGTCTTCTGCCTCGACCCCGTCATCTGCCCCTGCAGCACGATGTACCGGATCCACCCGGCGTACATCGCCTGGGTTCTCGAGTCGCTCATCCAGGGCCGGGTTGTGAACGAAGTGAAGGTCGAATCTGACACGCGCAAGTGGGCACTGGTCGCTCTCGAGCGAATGCTCGCCCTCCCATAGCCCGGACCGGAAAGACCGGCACCACGGTCTAATTCGCAGACCCCAGTGACCGGTACTTCTCCCGGTGGTGGGCGTCGACCTCCTCGCGCGCCCGGCTGAGTAAGTCGTCGAGCAATTCGGCCAGGTGTGCGACGCGGTCCTGCGCCGATTCGTAGTCCAGCAACCGCTGCTTCGCCTCCTCTGCCACCTGTAGCCATGGCGCGATGAAGTTCACGAGCTGGTGGGCGCCAGGTGGGAGTTTCATGCTCTGGGCCCACTGGTCTGTAAGCGTCAGCGCCAGGCGGAAGTAGAGTGGGAACGTGGTCCGCACGGTCTCGAGGGCATGCTTCAACTGTGGAGTCGGCGCCTCATCGTGGTCGTCGAGAACTTCGATTTCGCCGTACGGGTATGGCCTTGGCGAAAGCATGCGAACGAGCTTGAAGCGCCGTGTACCACGCGCCTCCAGCAGGAAACGGCCGCCCTGGATCTCCTCGCATTCGATGATCCGCGCCATCGTCCCGTGGGTGTGTGGCTTCGCCCCGCCACCAACCTCCTCCCCTTCCCGGATGAGGACCACGCCGAACTCGCCCCCCGTCGCCAGTAATTCCCGGACCATCACTTTGTACCGCTCTTCGAATATTCGAAGTGGCAGCGGCATGCCGGGGAACAGCACGGTGCGCAGCGGGAACAGTGGCAACTCCAACCAGGACGACCTCCAGCTGCTAGTCCTTTACCGCGACAACCATTTCGATTTCGACCGCCATCTGGAACGGCAACTCGTACAATCCGACAGCTGATCGCGCGTGGCGCCCACGTTCACCGAAGATCTCGACAAACAGGTCGGAAGCGCCGTTGATGACCGCGGGCGTTTTCCCGAAATCCTCGGTGCAGCGAACCATGCCGAGCACTTTTAGGATGTGCTTCACGCGATCGAGTTCGCCGATCTCTTCCTTGAGCGAACGGAGC
>JBATAT010000470.1:0-2452 GCA_049662005.1 Tepidiformaceae bacterium | reverse complement strand
GAACTAGCCCGCCGCGGCGCAGTCGCCGGTCGCATGGATTAGCTCACCCCCCACAAAACAACAGGCGCGACTGGCCAAGGAGCGCTACACCGCCAACGCCCCCACGAAAGCCGCTGCAACACAACGGTCGCAACCATCCCCAAGAAACCCTGGCGCCCTTCGCGCCCTTGCGTTTTCAGGCCCGTTATCGCCACGTCGCACAGCGCAGCGCTCCTTGTCAGTCGCGCCTGTTGCTGTAGTCGCTCAACGACCAACGACCAACGACCAACGACCAACGACCAACCCGCTACCACCAGATCTTATGCTCGACCTCATCCGGCTGATCGTCCCATTCCGTGGTCCAGAGGTTCGACGACAGGTACTTCCAGCCCCCATCGGCCAGCAAGCAAACGATGTGCTGTTCGCCTTCGAGCCGCTCCGCAGCCTTCACCGCCGCCCGCACAACTGCCCCACAGCTGATCCCGACGAACAGCCCTTCCTTCATGGTCAGCTCTTTCGACATCGCAAAGCTGCTCTTGCTGTCGACCACGATTTTCCCGTCGAGCACTGTCTCATCGAAGATCGGCGGAATGAAGCCCTCTTCGAGCGCGCGAAGGCCCTGCACGAGGTCGCCCGGGTGTGGAGCGGCCGCGATGATGCGTACTCCGGGCTTGGCATCCTTCAGGTAGCGGCCGGTCCCCGTCAGCGTCCCACCGGTCCCGAGCCCCGCAACGAAGGCGGTTGTCTGCGGCAGATCGCGCAGGATTTCCGGCCCCGTCGTCTCGTAATGCGCCCGGGGATTCGCTTCGTTCCCGTACTGATACGGGAAGAAGTACTTCCCGGGGTTCTGCTCTACGATCTCTTTCGCTTTCGCGATCGAGCCATTCGAACCAAGATCCCCCGGCGTATAAATGATCTCCGCGCCGAACGCTTTCAACAGGAATGTGCGCTCTTCGCTCACGCTCTCCGGCATCACGCAGATGACGTGGTAGCCCTTCACTTTGCCGATCATGGCGAGGCCGATCCCGGTGTTACCCGAAGTCGGCTCGAGGATGGTCGCCCCCGGCTTGAGTTCGCCCGAACGTTCACCCGCTTCGATCATGTACTTGGCGATGCGGTCTTTCACCGAACCCGTGGGGTTCTGCCCCTCGAGCTTCGCGTAAATGTGGACATCTGGCCGTGGCGCGAACGAACGCAACTCCACCATCGGCGTGTTGCCGATCATGTCGATCGCGGAGCTGTAGAGCGTCATGCCTGCGCCGCCCCTAACAGCCGCCGGCCAGGGCCGGGAGGACGTCGATCGAATCGCCGGCCTTGATCGCTGTGTCGACGCCGCCGGTGTAGCGAATGTCCTCGTCGTTCAGGTAGATGTTCACGAAGCGGTGGAGCTTGCCATCACCGCCATAAACCTGCTCCTTGAAGCCCGGGAACTTCCGTTCCATGTCTTCGAAGATTTCGGTCACGGTCGATCCGCTCGCTTCAACCGTCTTCTGGCCATTGGTCAGCTTCTGGAGCACGGCAGTCACGCGAACATTGATGGTTGGGGCAGTGGCACTCGCCATGGGTGCGATCCTCCTTGAGTTGGTCGGTTGGGCGCGCAGGAAAAGAAGTGGTTAGCCGCCGGTTGGGTCGTCGCGGGTTGGGATTGGCGCGCCGCAGAACTGTTCGTAGTCGATCAGTTCGTGAATAGTCGGATTATCGCCGCAGAGCGGGCACTCCGGGTCTCGCCGCACCTTCACGATGCGAAATTCGAGCGCAAGGGCGTCGTACAGCAGCAGGCGGTTGACCAGCGGTTCGCCCACCTGCAGCACGAGCTTAAGCACTTCCGTCGCCTGGATGCTTCCGATGGTCGCGCACATCGCTCCAAGGACGCCGGCCTCGGCGCAACTCGGGACGAGGCCCGGGGGCGGTGGCGCCGGGTAGAGGCAGCGGTAGCAGCCCTTCCCGGGAAGGTACGTTGTCGCCTGCCCATCGAACATCAGGATGGAGCCATCGATCAGTGGCTTCTTCAGAAGGTAGCAGGCATCGTTTACCAGGTAACGGGTCGCGAAGTTGTCCGCGCCGTTCACCACCATGTCGTACTGCGAGATGATCTCGAAGGCGTTCTCGCTGGTGATTGGCTCTTCGTGCGTGACGACGTTGACGTTCGGGTTGTGTGCTTCCAGGGTTTCCCGTGCCGATTGCACCTTCGGCTTCCCGATGTCATCCGTCTGGTGCAGGATCTGCCGTTGCAGGTTCGACCGGTCGACGACGTCGAAGTCGACGATGCCAATCTTCCCCATTCCGGCCAGCGCCAGGTAAAGCGCTACCGGCGAGCCAAGACCGCCCGCGCCGATGATCAGCGCGCTCGATTCGATGATTTGCCGCTGACCGACACTGCCGACCTGCGGCATGATCAGGTGGCGGCTGTACCGATCCACCATCTCTGGCGTCAGCACGGTTGGTGCGCCCCCTGCGAGCGCGGGAATTACTG
>JBATAT010000469.1:0-3591 GCA_049662005.1 Tepidiformaceae bacterium | reverse complement strand
GAGAGGCCCGTTTTTCGTTGGGCGTTGCGTGGTGGTCAGGCCGGCTGGCGGCGAAGACTCACGAGAACCCCCCGGTCGTCGGTCATCGATTCGGCCGCCTGAGTGATCCGATACCCCGCGACGAACGCCGCGCACGCAGGCGAAGACGAGCGAGCAATTTGGCGCGCTCATCCGCCCGCTCCACATCCTCTGCGTTGACTGTGTGGCTCAGCTCGACTGCGAGGTAGGACTCATCGCCGCTCGCTCGGTCCATTCCGCGAATAATCGAATCCAGGGCCGCCAGGTGGTCCACATCCGCTTCGGTGATGACACCGTCGGCCATGGCGTCTTCCAAACCGGGAATATCGTCCATAAATACCCTGGCGGGACGTTTCAGGTAGTGGCGAACCCAGTTGGGCATGTTCTGATGGATTTGATTTCGAGGAGTTCGCCTTCAACGTTGTCGAGGTGTCTCTCCATGGCATCGACCCGCCCGGTTAGGGCAGTGAGGGCAGTCATAGGCGAGGTCATGGTTCCGCGGGCCGGTCGAGTCGTTCAGCAACGGACTGCAAGTGTGCCCTCCACAGGGCGAAGCCGAGCCTGCCACTCGGGATGTTCCGCAAGCAGTTTCAGGAGATCTTCGAAGTCCGCAACGCCAAAGGCCATGCAGTCAGTATACGGCACTGCTATGGTGGCCCGATCCGGCATGGTGCGCCGCGCTCCGCGGCGCCTACATCCCCGCCGCAGAGAATTTCGTGCCGCGCTATCCTTCAGCCACATTTCCTGCGCGATCGATGCAAAGTACCGATTTGCAGCCCCCACGCGGAAGGAGCAGACAAGTGGCACGAGACAAAACCCGGGAACCCAGACTGCTCACCGGCGGCAATCCCCAGATCCCGATGGGTTATGGCGACACGGCCGTACAGTCGTACATCGACGCCATGCCGGAGTGGAAGAGCGGCGTCGGCCGCCGGTTGGATGCCCTGATCACGAGCAATGTGCCCGGTGTCCACAAGGCGGTGAAGTGGAATTCGCCGTTCTACGGTATCCAGGACCAAGGCTGGATCGTCAGCTTTCACGTCTTCACCAGGTACGTGAAGGTCACCTTCTTCCAGGGTGCGGCGCTTGAGCCACCCCCTCCTGGACAGTCGAAGGACGAGAACACGCGCTCCCTGGACGTCCACGAAGACGGTCTCGACGAAGTTCAGTTTGCGAAGTGGGTGAAGCAAGCGGCGAAGCTGCCCGGCTGGGTCACGTCGGACATCACTTCGTAGGAGCCCCGCTACACCAGTTCGAGGGCTTCACCCTCGTACTTCTTGGAGCCGCGCCGAAGTTCGACGAGCTTGTCGAGCTTCACCATGCAATCCGCCACACCCTTCTCGCCGTTCATTGCATCGAAGTTCTGCATCCCACACACGTTGCAAGCACCGTGGTGGCAGTCGGCCACCGTCTCAACGCTGTGAACATCGCGCCACTGGCCCCGCAGGTAGCTCTTGGTAACGCCGCATTCAATGTGGTCCCACGGGAGCGGTTCGCGCGTATCCCATTCACGATGCGCATACCAGTCGGCATCGATGTTGGCCGCATTAAGTGCATCCCGCCAGACTTGATAATTGAAGAACTCACCCCAGGCATCGAACTTCGCCCCATGACGCCACGCGTGATAGATGGCATCCGCCACGCGGCGGTCGCCCCGGCTGAGGACGGCCTCGATATAGCTGTCGCGCGGATCGTTCCAGCTGAATTCGAGTCCAGCCGCCCGGCAGCCTTCTTTCAGCAAGGAGTGCTTCTTCTGCAACTCTTCATCGGTATCCTGGCGAGCCCACTGGAAAGGCGTGTGCGGCTTCGGCACGAGGTTGCTCGTGCTGACGCGAACGCGAGCCCGCCCACCGACATACTTCTTCCCGATGGCCTTGACCTTTTTCCCCATCTCGATGATGCCTTCGACATCTTCCATCGTTTCGGTGGGCAGCCCGACCATGTAGTACATCTTGATCCCGGTCCACCCGCGCTGAAAAGCGTTCTCCGCGGCGCCGAGAAGATCCTCTTCGCTCACCAGCTTGTTTATCGCGTTGCGAAGGCGCTGGCTCCCGGCCTCGGGCGCGAGCGTCAGCGTGTGCTTCTTCCCTTTGGCCACTGCATTCGCGACATCCACCGAGAAGCTATCAACGCGCGTGCTTGGGATTCCAACCTTGAGGTCTTCGAAGGTCGATGTCAGCTGGTTCACCATGGGCACAATCTGGCTGTGATCCGTTGTGCTGAGCGAGAGCAGCGAGAGTTCGTCGTAGCCCGTGTTCCGCATCAGCTCTCGAGCGGCTTCGACCACTTCCTCGGGGCTGCGCTCACGCGTCGGACGGTAAATCATTCCGGCCTGGCAGAAGCGGCAGCCCTGGGTGCAGCCGCGCTGAATCTCGACGGCGGCCCGGTCGTGGACTGTTTGGAGGAACGGGACGATCGGCTTCACGAGCGCCGGTGGGAGCTTCTCCACGATGCGACGCGTGATTCGTGGCGGTGCCTCGGAGGTAGTTGGCTCGAGGACGGCAAAGTGGTCGTTATCGCCATACCTGGCCTCGTAAAAGCGCGGCACGTACACGCCAGGCAGCGTAAGCAAGCTCCGGAGCCGTTCGTGGCGCGACATTCCCGCAGCTTTCCACTCACGGACCTTGTTCGCGAGGTCGATGACAGCATCTTCTCCTTCGCCGAGGAAGAACGCATCGATAAACGCCGCGAGCGGCTCCGGATTAAACGCCCCGCTCCCGCCGGCGATAACAATTGGGTGCTCATCGCCGCGTTCGACCGCCCACACAGGAATCTCAGCGAGGTCGAGCATGTTCAGGATGTTCGTGTAGGTCATTTCGTATTGGAGGGTGAAGCCGAGCACATCGAAGTCGCGAATCGGCGTCCGCGTTTCGAGACTCCAGAGCGGCACATCGTCGCGGCGCATCTCCGTTTCCATGTCTTCCCAGGGCGCGTAGACGCGTTCGCAGGAAACATCACCCACTTTGTTCAACAGGTCGTAAAGGATGCCAATCCCCATGTTCGACATCCCGATGTCGTAGGCATCCGGGTAGGCGAGCGCCATGTGGACGGTCGTTGAATTCCAATCCTTGGTCACGCTGTTCCATTCGCCGCCCGTGTAACGGGCTGGCTTCGAGACGCGAGTTAGCAGTTCATCAATGGTGGTCATCTGGCACTTCCTCTACCGCTGGGTTGAACATCGGCGCGGGCGAATAACCATGGTAGCAGGTGAGCCCGGAAGGCCCGAATGCTGACCTATGGACGCCCGTGACCGATACTCTGAGGTGAATGGATTTTGACGCCGTTATCGTCGCGGCCGGTTCGTCCACGAGATTTGGTCCACAGGACAAACTCATGTCCGATCTCTGCGGCCGACCGGTGCTTGCCTGGTCACTGGCCGCATTCGAAGAGTGCGACGGGCTCGGCTGCCTCGTCGTCGTGACCAGCCCTGCCCGGGTGCATGAAGTGACCAGGCTCGCGGAAACGTGGTGCCCGAGGACCTGCTTTCGAGTCGTCGAAGGCGGTGCGAGGAGGCGCGATAGCGTCGAGGCCGGCCTCCGGCAATGTACGGCACGGTTTGTGGCTATCCACGAT
>JBATAT010000468.1:0-3219 GCA_049662005.1 Tepidiformaceae bacterium | reverse complement strand
CCAGGACCGTCTGCGTTCCGACCGGGATGACGGTGCCGGGCGTGAGTTTCGGGGTTTCGCCAGGGGCGACGCCAGCCTGGTCTGAGCCATCGCCATTGTCTCTTGTGAGGAAGACCGCGAGGGCGAGGAACGCGAGCAGAGCCACCACGGCGCCGCCGAAGACAAGCACTTTCCGTGGGATGCCCGGATCGCCGGGCCCGACCGGACGTTCGGCGAGAACCCCGGCTGTTCGGCGAAAGACCGGTTCCGGCTCGGCGTAGGGAGCGCGTTCAGGAGCTTCCATCAGGTCGCTACCGGGGATGTAGCCATGGTCCGCCGGGGGCGGCGAGAAGGGTGTGAGGGGTTCGGGCGCCCAGCCTTCGTCTTCGGGCTCGGACGCTGGTTCGGGGTCGGGATCGGGTTGTTGGCGGCTGCGGGGGGGTGGGGGCGCGATAACTCCACCACGCTGGAACGGATCGGACCTTCGCGGAGGAGGCCGGCCAGCGCCGCTGGCGCCAACATAGCCCTCGGTGGCGCCGGGTGCTGCGAGGTCGCCGCCGACGAGGCGGTCGAGCAGCGGTTGGGGTTCCAAGCGCAGATAGCTGGCGTATGAGCGAAGAAAGCCCCGGACATAGACAGGCGCGGGCAGTTCATCGAACTGCTCGGCTTCCAGAGCCTCCAGGAAGCGCGAGGAAATACGCGTATCCTGGGCGACCTGGTCGATACTTAAGCCACGGCGTTCGCGTGTCGAACGCAGTGCTTCACCAATCCCCGCCACGGCGCCTCCCATAAGCTGGGGACATAAGGTATGCGGGATCTGTCAACAAAGTCCAGCGGCGAATCTGGCTACAGGGTGGATGCGGCGGGTAGGATGGAGCGAGTGCGAACCCTTTTCGCCTCCGCCGCCGCCCTTGGACTCGGACTTATCGCGTTCGCGACAGCGGCGGCGCAACCGCAATTGCCAGCCACGTACTACGGCACGGTCACGATTTCGGGCGAACCAGCAGCCGCTGGCATCGAAATCCGCGGGTTCGTGAACGGCCTCGATTGCAGCCAATCGCCGCCGGGTGAGCATGTCGTCCTGGGCGACGGTTCGCTTGCGGTCTACGTGCTCTATGTCGTCCACGAGTCCCAGCGCCCTGGCTGCGCGAAGGACGGTTCGGTCGTGACGTTCATGGTCGATGGCAAGCCGGCGGTGCAAACCGCGAAGTGGAAGGTGGGGCCGACGCACCTGGATCTGTCGCTCGGTGCCGCCTCGCCGATCCCGTTGCCTTCCGCGGCTGGCACGATTGGCGCAGTCATCCAGACGGCAGCGGCCGGGACTCCGGTGCCGAGCGCCAGCTCGACCGTGCTTTCACGACCTACGGGGACGCCGCCCACCGACGACGTCCACTTCGACAGCACGCTACCGAGCGGGCCTTCGAGCGAGGCCGAATCGTCCGATGGGGGATCCTCGCTGGCGGTGGTCTTCGTCATCCTGATCGGCGTGCTCGTGCTCGGGGCCGGCGGCGCGGGGCTGTTTCTCGCGCGGCGTTCGCGTAACGACGGAAGTAAAGGCTCAACTTAATCTTGTCTTCGATTTCTGTCGTATACCATGATGGAGCGCTTTCGGACGCTTCCTTGACGCACTCACTATGAAAGTACTTCCGTACGCCGCCATTTTCACCTTCGTCGCGGGCCTCTCGTTGCTCGTGGCCGGGTTCGCGTTTTCCGGGAATGACGGTGCAGCTGCGCCCGCCGCGACAGCCGTCGCTTTCGATTTTCGAACCCAGGCGCCAGTCGAAACCAACACCCCGACTGCGGTGCCGACCGATGTCCCAACGCCGACACCGACACCCCTGCCGTTCGATGGTGCAGTGGGCCGGATGATCGCCCCCGCGGTTGGGATCGACCACCCGATCGAGGAGATCGGGATCACGAACAACCAGTTGGACACGCCCAAGGACGGCGTGGGCAAGGTTGGCTGGTACAACATCTATCCAAAGCCGGGCTGGGGACAAAATGCCGTATTCGCGGCCCACGTGAACTACAACTTTAAACAGGGACCGTTCGCGAATCTGGCGAAGATCAAGGCTGGCGACCAGATTACGATCCAGATGCAGGACGGACCCTCCTACGTCTACGAGGTCATCTTCTATCAGCGTTACGACGTGAATTCGATCCCAATGGGCGAATTGATCGACGCGCCGACACGGCCGGCCGACGAAGAGTGGATCACCTTGATCACGTGTGGCGGGCGCTTCCAGCAGACGCAGGACAACGGCCTCGGCGAATACCTCGACCGCGATGTCGTCATCGCCAAGCGCATCTCCTGAGCCTTAACGCGACTTTTCCGGCGTAGGTGCGGATTCTGTCCCCTTCCAGAGGCGTTTGCTACGGTGAATTCACCTTTGTCCTTCGGGAGTTCGAGACTTGAAGTTCGTTCGATTATTTCCGCTGGCCGCGTTGGCTGCTGGTGCTTTAGTTCTTCTTGCCGGGGTCGCATGCAGTGGCGGCGATGATGACCCGACTCCCACCCCGGAGCCACCGACACCGGCCGATACGGCGACCGCAACACCCACGGCAACAAACACTCCACGGCCAACGCCGACGGCCACGCCGACACCCTTCGATGGCAAAGTCGCACGGATGAAGATCCCGCGGTTCAACATCGATGCCCCGATCGAGTATCTCCAGATCAACGCTCGCGGAGAACTCGACACGCCCAAGAAGGAAAACACGGATGTGGGCTGGTACGACATTTATGACAAGCCCGGCTTCCTTGGCAATGCCATCTTCTCGGCGCACGTTTACTACCACAGCATCCCCGCGCCGTTTAAGGACCTGGCGAAGAGCGTCGACGGCGATACGATCATCGTGGAGATGGAAAACGGCCTCGAATACAAGTACGAAGTCATTTCGAATGAACGCTACAACCGCGACACGATCGATATGGGTGCGATCATCTATCCGAAGAACAAGGCGGACTACGACGAGTGGATCACGCTGATCACCTGCGGCGGACAGCTCGATTCGACCGGCCAGGAATACATCTCGCGCGATGTGGTCGTGGCGAAGCGCATCTTCTATTAAGCGCCGACCGCCTGGCCCGTGGATGTCGTTCGGGCCGGGACGTCGCGAACGGTTCCGACATAGGGGTTTCGCCGTAGCGGATCGAGGAGATGTCCCCTCAGGGGATCGGGCATCTGCCCATTAAGGGCGCCTCACACGGCGCCTACCCTTGCCTCAACACAGGTGCAC
>JBATAT010000467.1:0-5349 GCA_049662005.1 Tepidiformaceae bacterium | reverse complement strand
GCTTGGGCTACGTGCTGGCCGAGAGCCCACCCCGCCATGGCTGCGGGGTACTGACGGTGCCGGGCGCACCGCTTCCGGCCGGGCGCGGCTCTGAGGGGTGGGCGGGCGTGCCGCTTCACCGTCTTGGCGGATGGGCCTACGCTTGAGTCACTTTCAAATTGCACAGCCGGAGGCTGCCATGTCCGTACTCTCTCGTCTCGACCCGGAGGTTGCCGGGATCATCGAGGATGAACGAACGCGCCAGGTCGAATCACTCGAGATGATTGCGAGCGAGAACTACGCTTCGGCCGCTGTGCTCGAAGCAACTGGATCGGTGTTTACGAACAAGTACGCGGAGGGCTACCCGGGGAAGCGCTATTACGCGGGCAACCAGCACAGTGACCGGCTCGAGGAGCTGGCCATCGCGCGCGCGAAAGAATTGTTTGGCGCCGAACACGCGAACGTGCAACCGACGAGCGGCGCCGAAGCGAACATGGCGGTCTACCAGGCCTTCGTGAACCCCGGCGACACGATCATGGGGATGGAGCTCAGCCAGGGTGGGCACCTGACGCATGGTTCGCCGGTGAACTTTAGTGGCCGCCTGTACAACTTCGTGCCGTACACGGTTGACCGCGAAACGGAGATTATCGACCTCGCAGAGGTGAAGCGGCTCGCGCACGAAACGAAGCCGAAAATCATTGTCGCCGGCGCCACCGCCTATCCCAGAGCGATCGATTTCGCTGCGTTTGGCGGAATTGCGCGAGGGGCCGGGGCACTGCTGATGGTCGACATGTCGCACATCGCCGGGCTTGTCGCGGGCGGCGTGCATCAGACTCCAGTGGGACATGCCGACGTAATCACGACGACAACCCACAAGACGCTGCGAGGCCCGCGCGGGGCGCTAGCGCTTTCGAAGGCGGAGCATGCGGACGCGCTCGATCGGGGGGTGTTCCCGGGCACCCAGGGCGGACCACATCTGCATAGCATCGCGGCGAAAGCGGTGGCCTTCGCCGAGGCGCTCAAGCCCGAATTCAAGACCTATGCAAAGCAAATAGTGACAAACGCCGCCGCCCTGGCGGAGGAACTGAAGCGTGGGGGCATCCGCCTGGTTTCGGATGGAACTGACAACCACCTGCTGCTGATCGACTGCAACTCGACCGGGATCAGCGGATTGAAGGCGCAGAACGCGCTCCAGGGGGCCGGCATCATCACGAACCGGAACACCATTCCGTACGACCAGCGGTCGGCGTACATCACGAGTGGCCTGCGGATGGGAACCCCCGCGCTGACGTCGCGGGGGATGGGCATCGCCGAGATGGAACGCGTGGGCAAGTGGATCGTGCGCGTGCTAAAGGACCCTGATGGGGCGGGTGTACGCGAAGCGGTGCAGGCGGAGGTCGTGGAGTTCGCGCGTGCTTTCCCGGTGCCGGGCATCAGCGACGCCGTGGTCCGGTAAGCGAACCGGGCACTCCCCACTGCCTAGGCGGGCTTCACGGCCTTGAAGCGAAATGCGCCCTTACCGGGACGGATGACAATGTCTTCGAAGCCAGCACGGCGCAGGCGTTGTTCGAAATCCTCTGGATCCACGACGACCATGGTGTCCATGAGATGAACGATGCGGAATCGCAAGCTCATCGCGCTATCCGAGCCGACGAAAATCGCGCCGGGCTTGAGCACGCGGAAGGTTTCGGCGAGCAGTCGGTCCTGCAACTGGCGAGAAGGAACGTGATGGAGCATCGTCATCGAGATCGCGCCGGAGAACGTGTCATCGGCGAACGGCATCGCGGTGGCGTCGCCCTTTCGGACATCAACGTTCGAGCCTTTCATCCGGGCGATGAGGCTCGCGGCGAGCCGATCGTCGATTTCGATGCAAGTGAGTTTTGTGAAGCGATCTTTGAGGACATCGGTGGCGAGTCCGGGGCCCGGGCCGATTTCAAGGACATCCTGACCAAGGTCGAAATCACGGAGTACCCAGGGGATCACTGTTTGCTGGAGACGTTCGCCCCACTTGGCGGAGTTGCAGAAGCGACGATGGTAGATGTTCATGGCGCGATTCTACGGTGCGAGGACAGCGATCTGAGCGGGCCAATGAGGCAAAGCTGAATTCCGCAAATCTGGCATGCTTTCGCGTTGAGTCGAAGGATGGCGCGTGCTACCTTCGTGGTTCGTGCCGGGAGCCCGGTCCTTCTCTGTGGAAGGACAAACCCATCGCCCGGTTGAGGATTCATGAGGGAATATGAACTGACGGTGGTCTATGACCTTGCCGTCCAGGAAGCGGGCGGCCCCGATGCCGGCCCGGAACGGCTGACCAGCCTCATCGAGGGGCGCGGCGGCAAGATGCTCAAAGTCGACCACTGGGGACGCCGGCGGATGGCGTATCCGATCAATCGCGCGCTCGACGGCGACTACATTGTGACGCGAATCGACTTCGACCCATCGGCGGTGGCCTCACTCGAAGCAGCGCTGAAGATCGACGAAAAGGTCTATCGCTTCCTGACGGTGCGTGCGGACGAACTGCCGCCACCACCCCCGCCACGCGAACCACGCGAGCCGCGACCCGTGCCGGCTGCGGAAACCACTGCGGCAGCGCCGGAGGCGGTTACCGAATCGGCACCTGTGGCTGAATCTCCGGCTGCGGAAGCACCTGCCGCAGCGCCGACGCCTGAAGCTCCGGCAGCAGAAGCGGCGGCCGCGGAAGTTCCGGCCACGCCTGAAGCCCCGGTCGCGGAAGCACCCGCTGCAGGAGAAGCACCGGTCGCAGAAGCCCAGGCTGAACCGGCCACGGACGACAAACCAGCGGACCCACCCGCCGAAAGCTAAGGAAGGCGCATCATGGCGAACCTGAACAAAGTCATGCTGATTGGTAATGCCGGCAAGGATGCCGAGCTGCGCTACATGGCCACCGGGACTCCCCAGTGCAAGTTCTCTCTCGCCGTGAACAACCGCCGCCGCAACCAGACCACGAACGAATGGGAAGACCAGACTGAGTGGTTCAACATTCTTATCTGGGGAGACACGGCGGAACGTGTCTCCCAGTACATCACCAAAGGGAAGTCGCTCTACATAGAGGGCCGGCTCCAGACTCGCAGCTGGGACGACGACCAGGGCCAGAAACACTACATGACGGAAGTCGTCGCTCAGACTGTCCAGTTGCTGGGCAGTCGCGAAGGTGGCGGCGGCGGCAACCAGGGTGGTGGTGCCGGCGACGAGTGGGGCAGTGGCACGCCGGCGCGGCCTCGCACCGGTGGCTACAGCCGCGGCGGCGATGTAGAAGTCGACGACCTGCCCTTCGAATAACACGTTCGCGGGACTGCCCCCGGCGCCCGCTCAACCCGGTCCTTCCTTGAGGGAGGACAAACCCATCGGGGAAGGAACTGAACCATGTCATCAGAAGAACGATCAGAACGATCCTCCGACGATCGCCCGTCTCGGCCACAGCGGCCGCGATACGGCAGCCGCCGCAAGGTCTGCCGCTTTTGCGTCGATAAGATCAAAGGTGCGGACTACAAGGATGTTGGCCGGCTGCGCGTGTTCATCAGCGACCGTGGCAAGATCGAACCCCGCCGCAAGACGGGCACCTGCCTGAAGCACCAGCGGCTGGTCTGCACGGCGATCAAGCGGGCACGGCACCTCGCGTTGTTGCCGTACACGCTCGCCCACGTGCGCGAAACGGGTGTCTTCCCGATCCGCGGCTAATCCACACCCCGGGCGGCCCCGCCCATCCCGAGGAGATCCATGGCCCGTCGCGACCGTACAACAGGCCTCCCGAAGCCCCGTGCCCGGGCGGCGAACACTTCCAGGGGTCGTTTTTCGCTAAACGAAACCCAGCAGCTTCGGCTCGTCTGGATCGGGGGCGGGTTGCTCATCGTGCTGTTGCTCGGCCTGCTGGGATACCGGTGGGTCAACTCGCAGTACTTGCAGCCGAACAAGACCGTGCTAACGGTGGGCGAGCAGAAGTTTTCGTTGGAGTACTACACGGACCGCCTCTTCCTGGCGGCCCAGGCGAACTCCGGGGCGGGTACGAACATCTCGATCCTGGAACAATCGCTGTTCGGTGACCTTGAGGAAGAGGCGATCGCGAAGATCATCGCCCAGGAGCGCGGGCTTACCGTTTCGGACGCTGAAGTGACAGCAGAAATCGCGGCGCAGCTGGGCGTACCGGCAGGCGACGCGGGTAGTTCGTTCGATACCTTGTACCGGCAGCGGCTCCAGACCACGAAGATGAGCGACGACCACTACCGGCGCTACACCGAGGCGCAGGTCTGGGTGAGCAAACTCAAGGATGCGCTCGCTTCGGACATCGGCACGAAGGGTGAACTGGTCACGATTCGGGGGGTGGTAAGCCCGACACAGGCCGACGCCGACAAGGTGCTCGAGCGCGTGAAAAACGGGGACAACCTGGGCACGGTCGCTCAGGAAGAATCCGCGGACCTTACCTCCCGCCAAAAAGATGGGCTCTTCGATCCGACACCGACGCGGCTGCTCCCGGACGCGGTGCGGGCGGCGATCGCCGATAAGCCGGCTGGCGATGAATTGTTTGGGCCGGTGAACGTGGCCGGGAACTTCTGGGTCTTCCGAATCGATGCACGCGAAAAGGATGCGGAACTTTCCGAAACGCAGAAGAGCCAGCTCTCGGATTTCGCTCTCCAGGATGCGGTGAAGGACAAGCGCCCGAGCGTGAAAATCAAGCGAAGCATGAGCAACAGCGATTACGACTGGGTAAATGACCACGTCGGCAAGTGAGGCCGGGGGCCGGGAAATTGGCGTTGGCCTCATCGGGCTTGGGGTGGTTGGTGGCGGGGTGGCCCAGGCGCTGATCGAGCGGCGCGACTATTTCGCGCGCCAGGTTGGAGCGCCGCTGGTCGTCCGAAAGGCGGCCGTACGCGATCTCTCGAAGCCGCGAACGGTGGAACTCCCCGCTGGATTGATGACGGCGAACGCCGACGACGTACTGAATGACCCTGCGGTGGACATCGTTGTAGAGGTGGTTGGTGGGGAAGAGCCAGCGGGGTCGTTCATTCGGGCCGCATTGGCGAATGGCAAGCACGTGGTCACGGCGAACAAGGAACTGATGGCGAAATCGGGACCGGAGCTGCTGGCTGACGCCCATGCACGCGGCCTCGACATTATGTTCGAGGCGAGCGTCGGCGGTGGTATTCCACTCATCGCCCCCTTCCGGCGGGATCTGTTGGCGAATCGGATCTCGTCGATCCGGGCGATCATCAACGGGACGACAAACTACATTCTGACCGGGCTGGCGCGCACCGGAGCGGTTGGGCATGCCCTGCGATCCCAGGGGATCGAGCCACCCGGCGGGGCGGGATTCGCGGAGGCGTTGGCAGAGGCCCAGCGGCTGGGCTATGCGGAACC
>JBATAT010000466.1:0-1814 GCA_049662005.1 Tepidiformaceae bacterium | reverse complement strand
GTTCTCGTCCAAGTTGGCAGGGCGGCCGACGAACGTCAGGCGCGAGACGCACTCGATGTGTCCCGTCTGGGGGAACATGTCGAGCGGTGTGACCCAATCGAGCTGGTAGCCACCATCAACCAGGATGCGGAGGTCTCGCGCGAGGGTCGCTGGATTGCAGGAGACGTAAACGACCGATGCGGGTTGAAATTCGAGGATGGCACGCATGACCGGCGGGGCGCAGCCAGGGCGGGGCGGGTCGAGAACGATGGCGTCGGGGCGCTCTTCGAGCTGGGGCAGGATGTCTTCGACCTTGCCCACGAGCATCTCGACGTTCGGTGCCTGGGCGAGGTTTCGTTCGCTATCGCGGGCAGCGCTATTCGATTCTTCGATGGCAAGGACGCGCTCGAAGCGGTCGGCGAAGATGACTGCGAAGGTGCCAACACCGGCGAAGCCGTCGATGAGCAGTTCGCCGTTCGGCGGAAGTGCTTCGCCGACGAGACGAACCATCTGCTCTGCCTGGGCGTGATTCACCTGGAAGAAGGCGGAGGCGCTGACATCGAAGCGGCGGCCAGCGAGTTCTTCGACGTAGGCCTTCTGGCCGCTTTCGATGGAAATTCCGGGGATTTCGGGATTAATGAGGAAGGTACCCGTCTCGGCGGAGTGGCGAACCTGGATCTGGTGGAGTCCCGCGCCGTGGCCCTGGAGCGCGGGCAGGAGTTCGTTCACCCAGTCATCGGCGATGGGGCAGTTTTCGACTTTGAGGAGGCCGTAGCCCTTGCGGCCGATGTAACCGACGTCTCCATACATTTTGCCGGTGGAGAAGCGCAGGTGGTTGCGATAGGCCCAGGGGTTCTCGGCGCCGACGATGGGCCGGACAACCGCGTCATCGAGCTTGCCGATGCGGCGAAGCTGCTCGCGGACGATAGCCTCTTTGGCCGCCAGCTGGGCGGGGTAGCTCATGTGCTGGAGCTGGCAGCCACCGCATTCACCGAAAAGGGCGCACGGCGGTTCGACGCGGTCGGGTGAGGGTTCGAGCACGCGGCGAGTGACCGCCTGGATGTAATCCGGATAGACGCGCTCGACCTGGGCTTCGACGAGTTCGCCGGGGGCGGCAAAGGCAACGAAAACGACCCTGCCATCCTCAGCGTGGGCGATCCCGGCGCCGCCGAAGACGAGCGACTCGATGCGGACCGTGATAAAGGTGGGCTCGGCGGGTTCTTTGTAGCGTTGGCCGCGGCGTGACATAGGGACTTGAGGGTATGGGTGGCGGCAGCTTCGAGCGAATGTGGGGCGGGACCCTGCGGCCCACTCGGGGAGTGAGAATCGCACCTACCGGGCGAAATACTCGACAGTGCAGCGCAACCCGGGGGCCGACGCCAGCCTGCGGTCGAGCGTGATGAGGGTGGCGCCAAGCATCTCGGCGAGAGCGACGTACGAGGCATCGAAGATGGTCA
Organism: Tepidiformaceae bacterium; assembly: GCA_049662005.1. GTDB lineage: Bacteria > Chloroflexota > Dehalococcoidia > Tepidiformales > Tepidiformaceae > Amarobacter. The sequence goes on along the minus strand of JBATAT010000466.1, from coordinate 378 downwards.
GGTTCTCGCGAAGCTCCCATGCGCGGCGGGCGAGCGGAGCGAATGCTGCAACCTGGACCGGCAATGTGGCCAATTCGCCCAGGCTATCGCTTGCGGACGTTGCCGAAATGATCCCGGCTGCTAAATGTCTCCGAACCACGTTGGCCACCTCAAAGGGCATCAGGCTCGGCGCTGCGAGTTCTTCGGCGCGCAACCGGTTACGCACCCAGAAACCCGCCGGGCCAGCATCGACGAGCGCCGCAACAACAGCCGACGCATCAACGACCAGGGTCATCGCGGCCCGTTCGGACGGCTTTGACTATTTCGTCCGGATCGAGAGCGACTTCGCTCGCAGCCAAACGGCACTCGACCTCCGCAAGCCAGTCATCGATCGATTTC
>JBATAT010000465.1:0-3475 GCA_049662005.1 Tepidiformaceae bacterium | reverse complement strand
CTGGAACCAGGCGCCCGTCACCATGTCGCGGAAGATGGTCAGGCGCACGCCGCCTTCCAGCTCAACGGCGTAGTAGGCCCGGCTGATCTCCGCCCGCCACCACTCGTCGTCGATGCGCCAGCGGTCGGTAATAGCGAGAACGGTGCGCAACCTGCCACGGACGAGCACAGCTGCCGGCAGAGCAGAGGCGCCGGTTTCGACAGCGACGGGCTGGGGGAGGTTCATGGGGAGTAAGCCGCCAGTGCGCGCTGGCGTTCGGGAATCCTTGACCACGGTTCGACCTCCACGATGCGATAGATCTGAGCGCTGCCCTCGCGAACAGTGAGCTGTTCAATAGCCTCTCCGAGGGCGGCAGCGCCCCTCGGACCAGAATCCCAGAGCCGCTCCTGGCGGACGTATTCACTGCAGATACCGGAGAGACTGAGCTCAACGGTGATAGCCGGGGCCGTGAGGGTTAGCCGCTCGATGCTGTTGCGGATGACGAAGAGCATCCGAGCTTGGTCGGCCGTTGGTTCCCGGAACACGAAGCGGAGCGGCATCCGTTCGCCGTTCTCCAGCTCCGCTATCCAGTCAGCCCGCCGCAATGAACGGCCACCGACTTCCTGGCGCCGCATTGCCCGCTGGATCAGGATCTCGGTGGCAAGGACGAGTGGCGTACTGACCACCGCGGCAGCCGGCAATTCAATCTGCTCGATTACATGCACTTCATCCAGTGCGGGGGTGATTTGTCCGGTCTCCTCGCCATGGATGAGCCGCCAGGCGAGGAGACCTTCCCGTCCAAACTGCGCTTGCAAAGCCGCTGGTGGCAGGGCACCGACCTGTTCGAGCCGTTCCAACCCGAAGAGATGGAGCCGCCGCAAGATCGCCTCGGAGACCGGGAGCGCATCGACCGGGAGTTCTGCCAGCAGCTCCGCCGCATCGGAAGCTCGCAGGAGCCGTGTCGGGCTGGCAAGGTAGGCAGCGGCCGCGTGCGCCCCGAACACTGTGGTCGCTGCACCGATGCGCACGGGGAGCCCGGTGCGGCCTGCCAACGACTCCTGGAGATCCTCGATGTATGCGTGTGGGGTCAGCCCCACCAGCTTTGGCATGCCTCGGACGTCGGCATGGACATGGCCGGGATCGACGTTCTCCACCGCCGGGCAGAGGTTGGCGATCAGCGCCATGAATGCGCGCTCCGATGCCTCGACCTCCTCCTGTCGCAGCGCGACGACTGCTGCAGCGGGGCAGCGCACCAGCGCGCGGGTGAGCGGCATCCCCGGGGCCACACCTGTCCGGGCGGCCTCTTCGGAGCAGGCGACGACATTCCCGCGCGTCTCACTCGACCGGCCAACGATGACTGGCCGGCTGCGAAGGGCCGGGTCATCCCGGCGAGCGAGGGCGATGAGAAAGCGCGGGACCACCACGCAGATGACATCCATGGGATCAGCGATCTTAGAACATGTGTTCTAGATCACCAAGAGCCAAAGTGTGAAGATTATGGTCAAGGAAACAACGTCTCTGCTGCGGTCGTTAGCCACCCGAGCACGGTGGATTCGCGAGGGCGCGAGAAAGCTCCTACTGGTGGGGGAGAGCTTTATCGGTGCGATTGATGGTGGCTACGAGATCCTCGAAGTCGCCAGGGAACTCCTCGCCTTCCTCGTCTTTCAAACGGGCAACGGCCACGATATCGTTGAGGACGTTCTCCTCAAAGCGAGGGCCTTCCGGGCGCTCCAGTTCCGCGTGCACAGCACGGTGAAGTCCAGCCCAGGAGCGCGAACTTGCCGAATCGAGAAGTGTTCGTATGACTTCAGGGGAGAGATTGCCGGCTTCTTCCTTATTCATTGTTCTACCTCCTCGAACGAGCGCCTCTGCGCATTTTGATCGGCTTTTCATCCAGATCGTACTGCTCCGCGGGGAATGAAAGAGATTGGCAAGGCACTGGGCGGGATTGCAACACTTTTGCAACGGGTTCGGGTCTACGGTCGAAGGGTTGACCGCCCTCGTGCACGCAGGGCGACGGATTGAGACGGGCCGTTTTCGATTTTTTCGGCCGGCTGGCGGCACGTCTCTCGAATGCATGGAGGGACTATGAGACTCAAACGCAACCACAATTCAGTGTGGCTCCGCGGCTTCGTCGTGGTGTTGCTCGGCGCAGCACTCGCTTTCGCCGCGGCGGCATGTGGCGATGACGACGATGACGCCACCCCGACAACTGGCAACACGACAACAGCTGGTTCGGCAACGGCAGGGACGAGCCCAACCTCGGGTGTCAAAGATGAGCCCGGTAAGGTGGATGTCCTTGGCATCTGGGGTGGCGATGAGCTGACGAACTTCGAAGCCATGGTGAAGCCGTGGAAAGACCGCGGCGGCGACGTGAACTTCACCGGCACGCGGAATATCACGGCCGACCTGACGGTGCGTGTCGAAGGGAACAACCCTCCCGACGTGGCAATTCCAGCCGAGGTCGGGCTCTTCAAGGAATTTGCCAAAGAGGGAAAGATCATTTCGCTCGATAAGTGCGAAGGCCTCGAAGACACCATCAAGGCGAACTACCCGAAGGGGTTCGTGGATCTCGGTACGGTTGATGGCAAGCTCTACGGCTTCTTCATGAAGGCCGATACGAAGGGCACGATCTGGTACAACCCCAAGGTCTTCAAGGACAAGGATGTCAAGCCGCTCGATGCAAATGCATCGTTCGATGACCTGGTAAAACTCTCCCAGACGCTGAAAGACAAGGGCATTGCCCCGTGGTCGATCGGTGTTGAGAGCGATGCAGCCAGCGGCTGGCCGGGCACCGACTGGCTCCAGCAGATCATTCTCAACGGGCCTGACGGCGAGAAGCTTTATGACGGGCTTGTCGATGGCTCAATCCCATTCACCGATTCGAGGGTGAAGGATGCCTGGAACAAATTCGGGAAGATAGCGCTGACCGATGGGTTCACTTCTGAAGGTGGGGCCACCGGCATCAACGCCACGAACTTCAAGGACGCCACGTTCCCGCCATTCGAAAATCCTCCGAAGGCCGCAATGGTCTATCTCGGTGGGTTCGCCAGCGGGTTCATCACTGATCAATTCCCCAACGCGAAGCCCGAAGAAGACTTTGACTTCTTCACTTTCCCGGGCGGCAAGATCACCGGCGGGGCGAACATCGTCTATGCCTTCAACGACAACCCGGCCACCTGCTCGTTCCTGCGGGACCTTGCAAGTGCTGACGCCCAGTCGATCTGGGTGAAGGCCGGCGGCTTCACCTCCGTTAACTCAAAAGTTGATATGTCTGCTTACCCGAACGACCTCGCTCGCAAGCAGGCTGAACAACTCCTCAAGGCCAGCACCTTCCGGTTCGACCTGGACGACGCCATCGGCGGCGACCTCCAGTCGACCTACTTCGCTGGTGTAACCGAGTACCTTGCCGACCCATCGAAACTCGACCAAATCCTGGGCGAGATAGAGTCGGCACGGAAATAGCGAATCGAAGTGGCCGGACTCACAACTGCGG
>JBATAT010000464.1:0-3501 GCA_049662005.1 Tepidiformaceae bacterium | reverse complement strand
AGCACAAAGCTGGTCGAATCCGTCTTCCAGGTTGAGCTCGAGTCCTGCGCCCCAGCTGAAGTGCCGTTGGTGCCGTCGTCTTCCCGTACGTAGGTGTGCACGTTGCTGTGCCCGGGGAATGCCACCGAAAGCGTCGCAAGCGGAACATCGACTTTGCACTCCGGCGACAGGCAATTGACTCCATCGATGATGGTGCTCATCGGCCCATGGACTACGCGGACATCGTAGATGCCCTGGAGCAGCGTCATCGAGGCCGTTCCGTCCTTCCACGTCGAACTCGAATCCTGCGGTCCGACCGACCCGGCCGCGTCATCGCTCTTGTGTGCGTACGTATGGGCGCTCGTCAGGCCCGGGAAGTTCACGGTCAGCCTGGCAAGTGGCACCGCCACCTCGCAGGTTGCCCGGGTGCAATCGACGCCATCGAACACCGCTTCCATCGGCCCGTGGACGACCCGCACGTCGTACTTTCCCTGGAGGAGCGTCATCGACGTCGAGTCGTCCTTCCAGGTCGAACTCGAATCCTGTGCGCCAACCGTCCCGGCAGCATCATCACTCTTGTGAGCGTAGGTATGGGCGCTCTTCAGCCCCGGGAAGTTCACCGTTAACGTGGCAAGTGGCACCGTCACCTCGCAGGTTGCCCGGGTGCAATCCACGCCATCGAACACCGCTTCCATCGGCCCATGGACGACGCGCACGTCGTACTTCCCCTGGAGGAGCGTCATCGACGTCGAGTCGTCCTTCCACGTTGAGCTCGAATCCTGCGCGCCGACCGTCCCCGCGATATCATCGCTTTTGTGCGCATAGCTATGCGCGCTCTTCAGCCCCGGGAAGTTCACGGTGAGCGTCGCCAGCGGCACCGTGGCTGAACAGGTCTCCGCCTGGCACTTGATGTCGTCGAGGACCGTGCTCATCGGCCCATGCACAACTCGCACGTCGTAGATTCCCCGCAAGAGTACGAGTGTCGAGGAGTTGTCCTTCCAGGTCGCACTCGCCACCTGCGCCCCGGTGGAGCCCGCTATTCCGTCGGTCATGTTTGCGTAGGTGTGTGCGCTCGTCAGCCCGGGGAACGAAACCGAAAGCGTTGCCAATGGCACGTCGATCGTGCAATCGCTGGTGCAATTCACGTCGTCGATAATCGTCACGGCCGGGCCGTTCACCACGCGAAGGTCGTACACCCCCTTCGGCGCCTTTAGACTCGCCGTGTCGGTTTGCCATGTTGCCGATGCGACCTGCTTGCCGCCCGCGCTGCCCCCAACTCCATCTGCTGCATGTGCGTACACGTGCACGCTCGCCAAACCCGGGAACTTCACCGTCAGCGTGGCGTCCGAACTCGCGCTGGTCGCGGGCGTCGAGGTCGCAATGCTGGTGGGGGTGGTCGTCGGCGGCACGGCGGTCGCGGTCGGCGTCGGTGTGTTCGCCGGCGCTTCATCCCAGATATACGCAATGCAATAGTTCTGGGAGCCCGAAGTAAGTGCCTGGCTGCTCCACCCGGCGCCGTCGGCGTTATCGCTATTACCGCCATCGGTGGCGCACTGAAGATCCAGCAACGGCATCGCGGCGCGGCTCACTGATGTCGTCGGATAATCCGCAACCGAGAAGCGACGAATTTGCGCTGAGTTGCCCGGTGCGTAGACCGTCGAACCGGCGTTGATGATGGTCGGCGAACCGGTGGGGCCACCGTCCGAGGCCGATTTCGACGCAGGTTGGCTCAGCGCCGCGTCCAGGAAGACCGAGTCAGCGGTTGAGCTCGCGAGCATGAATAGCCCGAGTCCGCCTGACGGTGTGCAGCCGTAGGCGGCGATGTCTGACGGGTCGGCAGGTGTACCGTTCTCGTTCGAAGTCGGGTCCTGCCCAGCCAACACCCGCGTGTACATCGAGCTCGAAGCGGGGCAGGTTGCGGTGAGGAACGTGATTCGCGCAGGCTCCCCGGCCGCGCTCGAATGGGACACCGGCGTGAGGGCAAACCCCGCGACAAGAACAGCACACCCGATGATGAGGTGGGCGATCGTCTTCATGCAGCCCTCCACATCCCGACCCGCACCGAGCTCGTCGGGTTCTCCCACAGCGTCACGCTCACCAGTTCCGGGCCGCCCGGCATATCGTTCGCCAGCGAGGTCACCAGGTTGCGGTAGATAACCGTCGCCAGGTTCTCGCCAGTTGGTTGGACCACGTCGAACGGGGCGATCTCGTTGATAAACCGGTTTACGTACCGCTTCGCCTCGAAGTCGAGAATGTCCGAGACTTCGCGGAAGCCGCAGATCATGCCATTCTCGTCAACGCTATCGGTGACGAACGTCGCCTGTACCCGGAACGAGTGGGTGTGTTTTTCGCCGCTCGGGCGGATGGCGTGCGATGCGCCGAAGAACGAATCCATCGCCAGTTCGTAAGCCATACCCGTCGCCATCGCGCGCTGCACAAGGTGCGGCTCCGAAGGCTGGAAGCCAGAAATGGGCAAGCGCAGGGGCTCGTTCTCCGAGTCGCCCTCGCGCTGAGGTGAAAACTGCTTCAACAAATCCATGACGGACCCCTACCTTCAACCGCTCTTCCCCCAAATTGACGGCAGCAAGTTGGGGACGATTGAGTGGCACTTTGGTGGAATCGACCCCGCGCGGAATAATTTCTGCGGATACCTGCCATGGGCGTCGATGAATGAGGTAGCACCTGCAAAGGAGTCCGCCATGGAAAACGTGCGCAACCCAGGGGATTGGACCCGCGGGTTCGAGGCCGCCATCGACGAAGCCATCCGCGTTGTGGATGCCCTGCGCGGTCCGACCACGTCGGGCCTCGCCGCCCCGATCCTCCTCCGCATCCGCGCCGAACTCATCGCCCTGCGCGAGCCCACGCCCGACACGGAAGCCGCCTGAGGCAGCCAACCACCGCGAATCAGGCCCTTGTTGGTCGTAGGTCGTAAGGCGTAGGTCATTCGCCTTGCCCCGTCAGTACTCCGCCAGGCCTGGCGGGGCTGCACCGTCGCCTCACCACCTCCGCTCGCCACCAGCCTCGGGCCCCGCGCCAGCCACCGTCCCACCCTCGCGACTTGCCTGCACTTGCTACTATCTGAGCCAACATCGACTGAGACGTTGGGCGCTCGCGCCGGGGTGGCAACATGGCACGAATCGAAGAACATCTCCGCCGGTGGACCGACTCCGGAATCCTACCCGCCGAGATCGCCGACAGAATTCGTGCCTTCGAACGGGATGCCGCGGACCCGGAGTCAGACGCAGGCGCGCCACCAACCACAACCGAACAGTCCCGCCCGGGCGCGCTTGAATCGCTCCTCTACCTCGGGCTGGTCGTCCTGGTCGTCGGGCTCATTGCGCTCATCGGTCAGCGCTGGGGCGACCTTGAATCATGGGCGCGTCTTGCCGTCGTCGTAACTCCCACTCTGCTCATTTTCGGAGTTGGTGCGCTCCTGCTTACGAGCCTCCAGCCCGAACTTCGCCGCGCAAGCCAGGCCGCGTGGTTCGTTACCGTGGGCCTCTTTGCCGGCAGCCTCGGTGT
>JBATAT010000463.1:0-22075 GCA_049662005.1 Tepidiformaceae bacterium | reverse complement strand
GCTCTCTGATCTTCCCCAGTTTGGTCCGCTACAGCACCATGCGACTCCAACGGGCGGCGTTCTCCTGGCGGGATGGAACGACGCAGTGTTCCACAAACGCGAGGGTTCGGTTCTGCTGGTAGAAGTGCTTCCCGAACACACCGTCATTGCGGTCGACCTGACACAAACTGCCGTCTTCGACTGCAGGATCAACTGCCTGGAGGATGTGCGGTCGGGGCTGGAAGTAGTGGATCCCTCCGACCAAATTTGCCTTTATAGCGAGGCAAACCGGGGCCTGCTCAAACTGTGGATAAATCGGTATACCTGCCCGGTATTAGGTGGCTAAGAACTTGACACCGTTGCCGCGCTCCATACCCTAGTCTCGCCGCCAGACCATATCCGTGGCGGATTCCAAGGAGACACAAAGATGGCGGAACTCAAAGACACTGCGGACCAGTTCGCAAAAGACCTCGTCAACCAGAACATCGCCGGCCTGATGATGGCTTTCACGCCGAACGGCATGGGCCAGGCGATGGCGCTCCAGGGCCAGATGGCCGCCCAGCCCCAGCCCACCGGCACGCCCAAGGTCGATATCCAGGTCGGGGCGACCGAAGGCGAGGACACCCTCGTCGACATCGTGATGTCGTCTGACACCACCTCAACCACCATCGCGACCCGCTGGAAGGATGTCGCCGGAGCGTGGAAAGTCGATGCGATCGGGCTGAAAGCGTAAGCCAACCCACCCCCTAACCAGCTTGAAGCCGGGTCAATTGGCCCGGCTTCTTCACATCTGAACCCCGTTCGGGATACGCTTCATCGCGATGGCACACTCGCTCACAGGCACCAAACCGCTCCCGATGCACCAGCGCGCCAGGCGCTTTCTCGATGTTGGATGGACGTTTCTCGTCATCTATCTCACCTACAAGCGGCTCCAGAGGAACAAAAAACTCACGCCCAGGCAGCGCGAGCGGAAGCTCTCGCAGGCGCACACGAAGAATGCCGAGAGGATTTACGGGCTCGCGACCCGTCTCGAAGGCATGATGATCAAGACCTGCCAGTTCATCAGTTCGCGCGCCGATATCGCCCCCACTGAGTACGTCGCCGTCTTAAGCCGCCTCCAGGACAGCGTCCCGGCGCGCCCGTTTTCGCAGGTGGTAGCCGTCGTCAAGGGAGAATTCGGCGTTCACCCCGATGAGTTGTTCGATAGCTTCACAAGGTCACCGATCGCGTCTGCTTCGCTCGCCCAGGTGCACCGTGCGCGAACCAAGGCGGGCGACGACGTTGCTGTGAAGATTCAGTATCCCGGCATCGACCGCATCCTCGAAACCGACCTGCGCAACGTCGCAATTCTCGTCCGGCTCCTCGCGCGGCTCGAGAAGAACTTCGACTTCCGCGTACTGGTGCGGGAACTGAACAAGGACATGCCTCGCGAACTCGACTTCGAACTTGAAGGCCGCAGCTCGGAACGCGTCGCCCGCGACCTCGCCCATCGCAAAGACATCCTCATCCCGAAGGTCTTCTGGGAGACAACCCGCCGCCGCGTCCTGACGACGGAATTCATCGAGGCGACCAAGATCTCCGACACCGAGGCGCTCCTCGCCGAAGGGATCGACCCAAACCAGGTCGCGCTGATCATGACCGAGGCTTACTGCGAGCAGATCCTGGTCCACGGCTTTTTCCACGCCGACCCGCACCCGGGCAACCTGTTCGTGTTGCCGGGGCCGGTCGTGGTCTTCCTCGATTTCGGACTTTCGAAAGAGTTGCCCGAAAAGTTCCGCCAGAACTACGCAAAACTGATCATGGCGCTCATTTCCCAGGACAACGACGGCATGGTGAAGGCCTTCCGCGCGATCGGCTTCAAGACCAAGAGCGAGGATCCAGATTCGCTGGTCGCACTGGGCCAATCGTTCTTCGACTACGGCGGCACTGATAACAAGCCGTACGTGGACGCTGACGTCATGCCAGAAGTCAACGAACGGCTCTCGCGAATCTTGCAGGCCAATCCGGTCACCGAGATCCCGGGCGACATTCTCCTCATCTTCCGCGTGCTCGGCCTGATGAGCGGCCTCCAGAAGCGCCTCGATAGCCGTGTTGACGTCGTCGAAACGATCACGCCCTATGCGGAAGAACAGGCGCGGAAGTTCGCCGAACTGGTCGAGGGCGACGCGGCAGGGTAATGCCCGCGAGACAACTCCCGGCTAGACTTCGCAACGGATGAACGCTCCCGTACCAGCAACCCGCACCGTGCCTCGATGACTTCGGGAAGCGGGCCACGGCTCTTCCCCGAAACGGGACGCGAAGTACGTTCGCACGACCGCGGCGTATTGCCCTTTGAGCACCTGCAAGAGCTGGTCAACGAAGGCGTGATTACGGCTGATACCGCGATCGCCGAGGGCCAATTACAGCCAGCCAGCATCGACCTGCGCCTCGGGGCATACGCGCTGCAGGTGCGCGCCAGCTTCCTGCCCGGCCGCGGCTCGACCGTCCTCGAAGCATCCGAGGACCTCCTGGTGCAACGAATCGAGATTGAGAACGGGGCCGTACTGCAAAAAGGCGCCGTCTACATCATCCCGTTGCTCGAGAGCCTCGATCTCGCTGGCAAGCCGGGGCTGCTGGCGAAAGCCAACCCCAAGAGCACAACGGGCCGCCTCGACGTTTTTGCCAGGCTGATCACCGACCGCGCCGACCAGTTCGACATCATCGAACGCGGATACCAGGGTCCGCTGTTCGCCGAAGTCTCTCCGAAAACGTTCAGTGTGAAAGTGAAAATGGGCACACCGCTGAACCAGCTCCGCTTCGTGCGTGGCAGGTCGGCCTCGTCACACGCGAGCCGCAAGGCCAGCGAGGACGAGGTTCTTGTCTTCAACGAGCACGGCGAGCCGATGAAAGCCAACGTCGATTCCGGGATCTGGTTCTCCGTCGACCTCTCGGGCCAACCGGGAGACTCGACTATCGGCTGGAAAGCGCGCAGCGAGTCTCCCGTCATCGACCTCGATCGCATCGGACACTACGACCCGTACGACTTCTGGGAGGCGGTACGTCCTTCTCGCCAGCTCATCCTCACCCCAGATGCTTTCTACATTCTTGGCTCGAAGGAGCGGGTTCGCGTGCCTCCGACGTACGCTGCCGAAATGCTCCCCTACGACCAGGCAATGGGTGAATTTCGCGTGCACTATGCCGGCTTCTTCGACCCAGGATTCGGCTATGGAAACGGCGAGCTCCAGGGCACGCGCGCCATCCTTGAAGTCCGCTCTCACGAAATTCCCTACGCGCTCAAGGACGGTCAGCGCATCGGCCGCCTGATGTACGAGCGGATGCTGGCCGTGCCCCAGCGGCTTTACGGAGTAGGCGCCGGCTCTTCATACCAGGACCAGGGGCTTGGCCTGAGCAAACAGTTCCGGCGATAGCGGTAAAGCTCCGGTCACGCGCGTGGTGTCCTGATATGAAGTTGCAACAAACCTTGGACGCTCATTGACGACGCGTAACAGATCTCGGGGGCACGATGGATGTGGCCGAGACTGAGAGTCTGGCCTCTGCGCCCGGTTCGCAATTCGCTACGATCACGACACAGTCGCCACCCTCGTTCCGGACTACACGGCCGCGGGGAGCGTGCATGTTCTGCCTGCGGCAGATTGGTCGACCTTTGTACAAGTTCCTGTTCGTTCTCTTTGCGATTGCCGTGATCCCGCTGGCCATGGCCTGCGGCGGAGACGACGACGACAGCGGTTCAACCTCCGGAGCGAAAGTCGACGCGACGCTCAAGGACTATCAGATCAGCCTGAGCGAATCATCGGTGGCTTCGGGCGATGTCACCTTCAAAATCAAGAACAACGGCCCTTCCCAACACGAGTTCCTGGTCGACCGCACCGACCTGGCAGCGGATGCACTTCCATACGATGACGCCGGTGCGAAAGTCAAAGAGGACTCGCCGGACCTGACGAACATCGGTAGCAAGAAGGAAATCGATAAGGGCGATTCGACTTCGCTCACCGTGAACCTGCCGCCGGGGCACTACGTCCTCTTTTGCAATATCCCCGCCCACTACAAGCAGGGGATGCACGTCGACTTCACGGTGAAGTAGAAAAGGGGTCGAGCGATGACGCTCACGAAGATGATCATCCTGGTCGCGGCAATCGGCATTGGCGCAACCTCCTACCTTTCGGTCCTCGCAGAAGCGGGCCTGGGCGACTTCTCGGGTAGCAGCAACGCAGCGGAGAACCCCGCTGCCGTCCCAACCGAGGCGACAGCACCAGCGCCATCCACCAACGGTGGCCTGACCATCGCGGCGAAAGATACGAAGTTCGACGAGACGAAGCTCTCCGCTCCCGCGGGTGAGGTCGCCATCACGTTCGACAACAAGGATGCCCAGCCCCACAACCTCGACATCCTGAACGGCGACAAGGCCGGCGCGGACTCACTCGCCAAGACCAAAATCGAGATGGGACCGGCGACGAGCACGCTTTCGGTCCAACTGAAGCCGGGCAAGTACTACTACCAGTGCGACGTCCACCCGGATCAGATGCACGGAATCCTGACGGTCACCTGATCAACAGCTAGTAGAGGCGGGTCGCGATGTCCTTTTCGAGGCCCGCTTCGACAACTTCTGCGGGAACATCCATCTTGAGTTGATCGCGAAACACCATTCCGAGCGGCGCCAGCCCCGATGTATCTGCCCACGATCCAGCGTCCCAGAGGTTGGACCGGACCACGCACTTGGTGCAGTGGAAGAACAACTCCTCGACAGTTACCACGATCGCAAGCCGAGCGGGCTTTCCCTTCATCGCGAGTTCGTCCAGCAGCCATTGGTCGGCGACAAGCCGCGCCGAACCGTTGATCCGGAGCGTTTCCGAACGACCGGGCACGAGGATGTAGACGGAGATCCGCGGGTTATCGATCAAATTGCGATGCGTGTCGGCACGTCCGTTGCCAGGACGGTCCGGGATGGCGAAGGTGTGGTCATCGAGGACATGGACGAAGCCAGCCGGGTCGCCCTTCGGCGAAATATCCATCTGGCCACCTGTACTCGTGGTCGCGATCATGATGAACGGACTCGTCGCGATGAACGCGGCAGCATGTGGATCGATGCGGTCCAACGATTTGTCCCAGGCGCCTGAACCGCGCGGCGCTGGAATAATCTCGCGGAGGGCGTCTTCCGTCGTGATCACGTGGGCAAAGTCGGCCATGGAACTATCCGGCGCACAAAGCGGTGCGCGCCCGATCTTGGGCAACCTCACAGCCTGTGACAACCGTTTGCCGTCGGGTTAGAAGAATTTCCCGAAGATGGCCCCGGGCAGGCCGGTTACCGCATCCCCGCCCAGGTAAATCAAGGCCCCTGCCTGCGCAGCAACCACAATACCGAGCGCCGCAACAAGAGCGTTCCCGGCCAGGTTCTTTCGCCGCCGGGCTGCACGCTCTTCCCGCTCGATGCGGTCAAGTTCACCGCGGAAGAAGGCCCGGTCGTATTCACGCCGGAGTTCCGGCTTCGAGAGCACCGCATACGCCTCGTTCAGCTTTTGCATTGCGCTGCGATAGCTTTCGTCCTCAGTCGATTGCTTCATCAGGTCATCAGAAAGCCGGGCGTAGGCATTTTCGATGCCCGCGAGATCGGCGCGCGGCGGCAAACTCAACACCGCGTAGTAATCCATGAGCTTCGCTTCGGACACAGCGTGCCTCCCTACAGAATAAGAACGGCACGGCGAGTGAAAAGATGAGGGCAGTTAGGGAAAACCGGCTATTTTCGGCAAAGCCCCTCGACGTAGTACGCGACCTGCTGCAACGGTGAATCGTGGTCGATCTCCGCGCCGCCAAAGACGTGCGCGAGGATGAACATGTTCAGGATGCCCGTCACGGCGGTGGCGCACGTTGTAACGCTGTCCCTCCGGAACACCCCCGTTTCCATGCCTCGAGCGATGATGTTGTCGAGCGGTTGGCGGACGCGGACACCGAGGGCCTGCGAGAATTCGGCCATCGGCACGCCGCCGAGCCCGAAAACCTCGCGCAGCACCAGCGCGATGATCTCTTCTTGCTGCAGGAAGTGGTCAAGGTAGGCTTCGCAGAAGCTCATCAGTTGGTCGCGTACGGCCGCTTCGGCAGGCAGCCGATTGCGAATACCATCGGCCATCTCTTCGAGGATCTGGCGGACGATGCTCGCGTAGAGGCCCTCTTTCGAACCGAAGTAGTAGTAAATCATGGGCTTGGTGGTCTGGGCATCTTCCGAGACTTCGCGAAGCGAAGTCGCCGCGAACCCCTTCTGCGAGAATTGGCGAAGCGCGCTCGCAAAAATGCGTTCGCGAACCTCGGGCTCGCGGCCACCGGAACTGGGCAAAGCTGAGGTCACAGAAGGTCTCCGGAGCGTCGGCTGCCGAAGGGCGTGGCGTCCGACTTACCGGGGAGTATAACCAGGGTCCGGCGTTACGGTTAACTTCGTTGCCCTCGCGGCGGCCCTGCGATACGTTAGGTGAAGCCCTTTAAGGCGGTCCCGTGAGGCTGCGAAGGGAGGAGGCCCGGCATGTCCGGAGCACGCAGAACTTCTTGCGCCTTTCCCGATGCCCGGGGGAGGCGTTTTTCATGACCAGCCCCTCCACGCCCTACCTTGGCCCGGACGAAATCGCCCGCACCGTCCGCCGTCTTGGGCACGAAATCATCGAGAACAACCGAGGCACAGCAGACCTCGTCCTTGTGGGCCTGCTCTCTCGCGGCTACCCCATCGCCCGGCGGCTCGCCACGGCGATCCAGGAATTCGAAGGCGTGGCCGTGCCCGTCGGCGGACTGGACATCGGGCTCTACCGGGACGACGTGAGCAGCCGAACTGCGCCCGCTCCCGTTCGGCCCAGTCAAATACCGGTGCCCATCGATGGCAAGACCGTTGTTCTCGTCGACGATGTGCTCTTCACGGGTCGCAGCATCCGCGCCGCACTCGATGCCCTCCTGGACTACGGTCGCCCGGCTCGCGTCCGGCTGGCCGTCCTGATCGACCGCGGCCACCGCGAACTGCCTATTCGCCCGGATTTCGTGGGCAAGAATATCCCGACTGCGCTGGTCCAGAAGGTCCAGGTGCGCCTTCTTGAAGTCGACGGACAGGATGCTGTCTACGTTTCCAGCGAGGAGGCAACCCATGCTTGAACTGCGAAACCCCGAGGCGCCAGTTCTTTCAGCCGAAGCACCCGCATGGACGCGCAAAGATCTTCTCGATACCGATACGCTCTCTCCTGGCGAAATCCGTCTCATTATGGAAACCGCCGAAGCCATGCGGGAGGTCCGCTCGCGCCCCGTTGCCAAGGTGGCAACCCTTCGGGGTGCGACCGTTATCACCTTGTTCTACGAACAGAGCACCCGCACCCGGGCCAGTTTCGAAGTCGCTGCAAAAGCCCTGGGCGCCGACGTGGTGAACCTCACCGCTTCTGGGAGTTCCGTCGAGAAGGGCGAGACGCTGATTGATACGGTTCGCACGCTGGAGGCCATTGGCGCCGATCTGGTCGTCATGCGCCACGGCAGGTCCGGAGCGCCCTACCTCGCCGCGCGGAACACTTCCGCGGGAATCATCAACGGCGGCGACGGCACTCATGCCCACCCAACGCAGGCACTCCTCGACCTGTTTACGATGCGCCGGCACGTCGGTGAACTCACCGGCAAGAAGGTCGCCATCATCGGCGATATCCTGCACAGCCGCGTCGCCCGTTCGAACCTCTGGACGCTGCTGGCCGCCGGGGCGAATGTGACCCTCTGCGGGCCGGCAACCCTCATCCCGAAGACGCTCGCAAGCGCCGCAGGCGAACCAGCGCGCTGCACCGTCACCACGCGCCTGGACGAGGCAATCGAAGGTGCGGATGTTGTGATGGCACTTCGCATGCAGAAGGAACGGCAGGACAAGGGCCTCATCCCTTCGTTGCGGGAATACATCGCCAACTACCAGGTCAATTCGCGGCGGCTGCAGATGGCAGCACCGCGCGCCCTCGTCATGCACCCGGGCCCCATGAACGAAGGAATCGAAATAGCCCCGGAGGTCGCGCACGGTTTGGCCTCGGTTATCGAAGAACAGGTGGCGAACGGGGTGGCGGTTCGGATGGCCATCCTCTACCTGATGGCTACAGGGAGGAACGCATGACCGAATCGGTACTGCTGCGTGGCGGGCGCGTAATCGATCCCCGAAACGGCGTTGATTCAGTGGTCGATTTGCTCCTCCTGAACGGGAAGGTCGCAAAAATCGGTTCCGGGTTCGAGTCGAAGGCACAGGTGCTGGACGTCTCCGGGTGCCTCGTTGTGCCGGGATTCGTCGACCTCCACACCCACTTACGAGAACCCGGGTTCGAACAGAAAGGCACCATCGCCACGGAGACGCTGGCGGCCCTCCGCGGCGGCTTCACCACCATCTGCGCCATGCCGAACACCAACCCCGCGCCCGATGGCGCCGAAGTGCTTCGCTCCCTGAAGGAGCGTCTCGAGCGCGATGCGAGGGTTCGAGTGCTGCCCATCGGCTGCATCACGCACGGCCGCGCCGGCAAGGAACTGGCGGAGCTTTCTGAGTTGCACACGGGTGGATGCATCGCCTTGAGTGACGACGGAAGCCCGGTGGCGAATGCGCGCCTCATGCGAAGCGCGATGGAACTTGCCGCGGCAATGGATGTGCCAATTTCCGAACACTGCGACGACCCTGACCTGAGCCATGACGGCTCGATGAACGAGGGCCGAGTGAGCGAGCGATTGGGTTTGCCAGGGCAGCCTGAGGCCGCCGAAACCTCGGCAATCGCACGCAACATCGCCCTCTGTGAAGCCACCGGCGTCCGCTTGCACATCGCCCACGTCACCACGGCCCGGGGCCTCGAACTCGTGGCGGACGCCAAAGCGCGCGGGCTGCCAATCACCTGCGAGGTCACGCCAAGCCATCTCCATCTGACCGAACAGTCAGTCTTCGGGGACGCCGATGAGCCGGCCTACAACACCAACGCCAAAATTAATCCGCCGCTCCGCACCGAATCAGACCGCCGAGCCCTGCTCGCCGTGGTGAACTCCGGCTTGATCGACGCAATCGCGACCGACCACGCACCCCACGCCGTTGAAGACAAGCTCTGCGAATTCGATGACGCCGCGTTTGGCATCAGCTGTATCGAAACCGCCCTCGGCACGGTCATGACGCTCGTCGAACGGGGCGAACTCGAACTCGTTCCCGCAATTCGTGCCTTAACGTCTGGTCCCGCCAGTGTCTTCCAGTTCGATCCGGGTATCGGCGATCTGAGCATCGGTGCGGGCGATATCACCATCATCGACCCCACACATCGCTGGATCGTTGACCCCTTAGGCTTCGCCTCGAAGGGCCGGAACACCCCGCTTGCCGGCACCGAACTCACCGGCGCCGTTCGGGCGGTGATATTCAATGGTTCAATCGCCTATGAAATGGAGACTGCCAGTGCCTGATGCCCTCCTTGTCCTTGCCGATGGCTCGGTCTTTCCCGGTCGAAGCCTGGGCG
Source organism: Tepidiformaceae bacterium (assembly GCA_049662005.1). GTDB lineage: Bacteria > Chloroflexota > Dehalococcoidia > Tepidiformales > Tepidiformaceae > Amarobacter. The sequence goes on along the minus strand of JBATAT010000463.1, from coordinate 12,632 downwards.
CTTCCGGTTCGGCCGATGGCGAGGTGGTCTTCAACACCTCGATGACCGGGTATCAGGAGATGCTGACCGACCCCTCCTACGCGGGCCAACTGCTGACATTGACCTATCCCCTCATCGGCAACTACGGGATCGACGAGACGGTTGAGGAATCGAGTAAGATTCAGCCAACTGGCCTTATCGTCCGGGAGGCCAGCCTCCACCCCAGCCATCTTCGTTCGAACCGTACGCTCGCCGAGTTCCTTGCCGACCGTGGAGTCGTCGCGATCGAGGGCGTCGACACCCGTGCGCTAACCCGCCGAATTCGGCTCTCCGGAGTCATGCCGGGAACCATTACGACGTCAGAGACGGCAAACGAGGCACTCGAACGCGTCCGTTCGCTCCCGGACTACGACGGCGTGAACTGGGTGACTTCGGTCACCACCGACCATGTTTTCGATTGGAATACCCCGACCGGCGAGGCGCGCCACAAGGTGGTCCTGCTCGATGGTGGCGTAAAAAGAAACATCATGCGCTCACTCGAGAGCCACGGCTGCTCGGTCAGAGTATTCCCGGCCAGCACACCCGCTGAAGACCTCCTCGAAATGAAACCAGATGGCATTGTTCTCTCGCCTGGTCCTGGCGACCCGCGATTGCTTGATGCGATGGTCGGTGAAGTCGCCAAGCTCATCGGGAAGGCGCCAATCCTTGGCATCTGCCTCGGGCACCAGGTGGCTGCGCGTGCACTGGGCGCCGGAACCTTCAAGCTTCCGTTCGGGCACCGAGGTGGAAACCACCCCGTGCAGGACACGCTGACCGGCAACGTCACGATCACCGCCCAGAACCACGGGTACGCTGTTGATGCCGATGGCTTAAACGCGGCGGCCTACGTGAGCCATGTCAACCTCAACGACCAGACAGTGGAAGGGATCGCCCTTCGGCAGGAGCCGCTGATGACTATCCAGTATCATTCCGAGGCCTGCCCCGGGCCGCTCGATAATGCCTACATTTTCGAGCGGTTCGTGGAAATGATGGTTACGGTCCGTGGAGGAGTTCGATGACAAGAGCAAGAGAGATACACAAGGCAACCGAGAACGACGTCGACGGCATCGCTGCAATCCTTCGTGGACTTGGCGGCGAAGACGTCGGCCTCGAAGGGCCGTTCGATGCAGAACGCGCTCGCGGCTGGCTCGGCCGGCTCGGCGACGCGGGAGCGATTTACATCGCATTCGATGGCAGCATCCCCGTCGCGTTTGGATCGCTCGATTTCGACACGGCACAGCCCGATACCGGTGTGTTAGGCGTCTGGGTACTCCCGGAGTACCGGCGTCGCGGGCTGGCAACGGACCTGGCCGATGCGCTGGTCGAGTTCGCACGCCAACGCGGCTACCGCCGGATTCGCGGACGCCTGCCCGATGGCAACGAGCCCGCGCTCAGCTTCCTTTCGGCGATTGGTGCGATGGTCCCACTGCGGAATCCGGACATGTCCTTCGAGTTGCCGCTCTGACGTGGGAAGTGCCTCAACAGGAACTGGAAGATGACGGCCCCGAAGCGGCGCCGCAACAACGCACCCCTGCGTCCGCGGCGGCCAGCCACCGGCGTGCCCGACATGCTCTTCGCGATTGGCATGGCGATGCTTGTCATGGGCGTGGCCTTCTTCGCTGCATCATTCCTCGACGACGACCTCTCAACCGGCGACGCCGGGACGGATCTTGCCCGGATCTTCGCGGCGTGCCTCATGGTCTCGTCGCTGCTCACCTTCCTCATGGGGATCATGTTGCTTCGCGACGATCGGCGCCGCGCCGATCACTATGTCGTTCCGCTGGCGGTGGGCGCTCTCATCGGCGGGATCGAGGCAGCCTTCTTCCTTGCCGCCAAGACGCCGCTGTTCCTCGCGCTGCCCCTGCTGCTGTTTGTTTTCGTCTTGCGGCCCGTACGGCGCGCGCTCGCATCAGTTTTTCATCCGGGGCGCCGGTGATGGCCGCACCGGTGCTGCATCTCCGCCTCGGAACGTCCACGCATACCAACCATTCAGGAGACAGTGATTGAAACCAGCCAGTGTGCTCATCATCGGCTCGGGCCCGATTGTCATCGGCCAGGCGGCCGAGTTCGATTACGCGGGCACCCAGGCCTGTAAAGCCGTCCGCGAAGAGGGTGTGCGCAGCATCCTCGTGAACTCGAACCCTGCCACGATCATGACCGACCTCGATATTGCCGATGCGGTCTATATCGAGCCGCTGACGGTGCCCGTCCTCGAACGCATCATCGCCCGAGAACGGCCAGAAGGATTGCTGCCAACGCTTGGAGGCCAGACGGGACTGAACCTGGCCGTCGACCTCGCGAAGGCCGGCATTCTGGAGAAATACAACGTGCGGCTCCTCGGCACGCCGCTCGAGGCGATCCGCAGGGCCGAAGATCGCGAGCTCTTCCGCGACATGCTCGAGAAGCTCGGCGAACCAGTGCTGGAGAGCGTCGTCTGCCAGACGGTCGCCCAGTGCGAGGCCGCCGCCGAACAGATCGGACTCCCGGTCGTGATCCGGCCTGCCTTCACCCTCGGCGGGACCGGCGGCGGCATGGCATTCACCATGGAGCAACTGCGCACGGTCGGCGCTGGCGGCCTGGCAGCGAGCCCCATCACGCAGGTTCTCGTCGAAAAAAACCTGCTCGGCTGGAAGGAAGTCGAATACGAGGTCATGCGCGATAGCGCCGGTACCTGCATCACCATCTGCAACATGGAGAACTTCGATCCCATGGGCGTCCACACGGGCGACTCCATCGTCGTTGCGCCATCGCAAACACTGAGCGACAAGGATTACCAGATGCTGCGCTCGGCAGCGCTGCGGATCATCGATGAACTCGGGATCGAAGGCGGCTGTAACGTCCAGTTCTCGCTTGCACCTCGCAAAGACATCACCGACTGGGAAGGCGACCCCTACGAGCCCCTGCCCTACCACGTCATCGAAGTAAATCCGCGCGTTTCGCGTTCTTCGGCGCTCGCCTCCAAGGCAACCGGCTACCCGATCGCGCGCGTCGCCGCGAAGATCGCCTGCGGCAAGACCCTCGACCAGATCGCCAACGCCGTAACGAAGAAGACGAGCGCCGCATTCGAGCCCGCACTGGACTATTGCGTCGTGAAAATCCCGCGCTGGCCTTTCGACAAGTTCGCCTTCGGGGCGAGGCAACTCGGCACACAGATGAAGGCGACCGGCGAAGTGATGGCGATCGACCGCTCCTTCGAAGCAGCCTTGAACAAGGCCGTTCGCTCACTCGAAATTGGTGGCCATAGCCTCCTCTGGGAACGCCCGGAGTGGCGCAGTGGCGAATTTCCACTCGATGCAACCGACGAGCGGCTCTGGGCGCTGATGGCAGCGCTCCGCCAGGGCGCGAGTGCCTTCGATTTGTCGCGCCAAACCTCGATCGACCCGTGGTTCACCGAACGCCTCGAAAACATCGTTGCCATGGAGAAGCGGTTGCTGAATGAATCGCTCACGCCGTCACTGCTTCTCGATTCGAAGCGGCTTGGCTTCAGCGACGAAATGGTTGGGCAGCTCGCCGACCGCCTCCCCGAGCAGATACGCACACTTCGCCACGAATGGAACATCAAGCCGGTCTACAAGATGGTCGATACCTGTGCGGCGGAGTTCGAAGCGGTGACGCCGTACTTCTACAGCACCTACGAGACCGAGAACGAAGCCATTGCCTCCGAGGGCGCCACCGCGATCGTGATCGGGAGTGGCCCAATCCGGATTGGCCAGGGGGTCGAATTCGACTACGCGAGCGTGCATGCCGCCTGGGCGCTCCAGGACGCCGGCATCCGTTCGATTATGGCCAACTCCAACCCCGAAACCGTCTCGACCGACTTCGACACCTCCGACCGACTCTATTTCGAACCGCTCGATGAGGAGGGTGTGCGCGACATCATTGAAAACGAAACCGGCGACGGCGACGAGCCTCCGGTATCGATCGTCCAGTTCGGCGGCCAGACCGCGATCAACCTTGCCGGCCCGCTCGGTCGCGCAGGCCTCCCGATTATCGGCTCGAGCGCCGAGACCATCGATATGGCCGAGGACCGCCGGCTCTTCGAACGATTCCTGCAGGAACTCGGCATTCCACAGCCCCCCGGGGCGGCAATCATGACCCTCGAGGAGGCGATGAAGACCGCCCAAACAATCGGCTACCCGGTCCTGGTGCGGCCCTCGTACGTCCTGGGCGGTCGCGCGATGGAGATCGTCCAGAACGCAACCGAACTCGTGACCTTCGTCGCCCAGGCCGCCGAAGTAGCCCAGGGCCGGCCCATCCTCATCGACAAATTTCTCGATGGCGCCGAAGTCGAGGTTGACGCGATCTGCGACGGCGAGACGGTCCTCATCCCGGGAATCATGGAGCACATCGAAAAGGCGGGCGTCCATTCCGGTGACTCGATGGCGGTTTACCCGCCGCGAAACCTCGATACGGAAGAGCGCGACACGATCGTCGACTACACAAAGCGCATCGTCCTCGGCCTCGGCGCCATCGGGCTCACGAACATCCAGTACGTCGTTCTGCCCCGCGTTCCGAACGAGGCGCCGCGGGTGTTCGTCCTCGAGGTGAACCCTCGGGCGAGCCGAACCGTGCCCTTCCTTTCGAAGGTAACCGGCGTGCCAATGGTGAAGCTGGCGGTTGGAGCGATGCTCGGACGCAAGATCGCCGACCAGGGGTATCCAGATGGACTCTGGCCTGAGCGAGACCTCGTGGCGATTAAAGCGCCCGTGTTCTCGATGTCGAAGCTCGCGGGTGTTGATACCTACCTTGGCCCCGAAATGAAGAGCACGGGCGAAGTCATGGGCATCGACCGCACGTTCGAAGCGGCCCTCGCGAAGGCCCTGCTCGCCGCGGACCTCGCGCTGAAGCCGGGAAGCAGCATCCTCCTCAGCATCAGCGACCGGACGAAAGCGGCCGCGCTCCCGTTGATTCGCACCCTGTTCGATTCTGGTTACCAGATCTATGCCACCGAAGGCACCAGCAAGATGATCGAAGCGCTCGATATCCCCGTAACCAGCGTGACGAAGGTGCTCAGCGGCGAACATCCGAATGTCGTCGATGTCATCAAGGACGGGTCGGTGAAGTGCGTCCTGAATACCTCGGAGAACCGCTTCACCGGGTCGCTTCGCGATGGATTCCACATCCGCCGGGCCGCGGCCGAACAGCGCATCCCCTGCTTCACTTCGATCGACACCATGCGCGCAGCGGTGCAGGCGCTCGCCACCGCCTCAGAGTACGAGGTCGCCACCCTGCGAGAGTACGTCGGTTGAACATCGAACAAGCTCGCATCATTTCGACCGAACGGGCGTGGGATGGCGCTTTTATCACCTGGTTTCACGCGCCGGCGCTGACCAACGGGGTCGAAGCCGGGCAGTTCGTGATGGCCCACTGCGCTCCCCCAGGCGCCGATCCGATGTTCGCTCGTGCGTTCAGCTACTACCGCATCGACGGAGACCGGTTCGCGCTCCTGTACGCGATCGTCGGTCGTGGCACGCGCTGGCTGAGCGAGCAGCCTGTTGGTTCAGCGGTTCGCATGTACGGCCCACTCGGCAACGGCTTCACGTTCCCAGAACCGCCGGCCAACCTCCTCCTGATTGGCGGCGGCGTTGGCGTCGCCCCGCTTGTCGACACGGCCGAACGCGCCCTGAAAGCTGGCCATCACGTGGTGGCGATGATGGGGGGCCGCAGCGAACGGCACCTGCTCGCAGCCTCTGAGTGGCCCAGGGAAGTGGAATACGTCGTCACCACAGAAGACGGGTCGCTCGGCGCCAAAGGCTTCGTCACACAGCACCTGGGCAAGTACCAGGAATGGGCGAACCGAATCTACGCCTGCGGCCCAAACCCGATGTTCCAGTCGCTGGCGGATGTCTTGCGCCTCAACGGGCGCCGCCAGTTCCCTGAGATCCTGATGGAAGAAAACATGCCCTGTGGGTGGGGCATGTGCTACGGCTGCGCCATCTTCACGAAACACCACGGCGTGAAGCTCTGCTGCAAAGATGGGCCGAAGTTCAACCTCTTCGACGTGTTCTAAGAACCCTTTTCGGGCTTCGGCATGGCATTGCCCATCATCTGGCGCATCATATCCGGGTTCATCCAGTTCCACGGGGCATTCGCGGTGCCCTGCACCCACTGGTCCCACTCTTTCGCCGAATCCTGCGCAAGTTCGCCGAGCTTCACGTTCGCGCCAACCAGCTTGCTCCCGGCCACGAAGAATTCGCCCCAGTATCCGAGCACTTCGGCGTATTGCTTGCCAAATTCAAGCGCGCTTTCCGACGGGCTGAAGAAACCCCGTGACCGAGATCGAGCCATTTTGCCTCCGCGTGGTCGTGAACCGTCGCGAAGTATACCCCGCGCCCGTTCGCGACACGTAGTGACGACTTTAGAACATTTGTCTTGACATGCGAACGGGCGTTCGCATAGGCTCACATCACTTTCGAACGGATGTACGAATCACATGGTGAACCCACTTCTCACAATCCTCTTCGACCTTTTCCTCATCGGCTCTGCCCTGGCCGTCACTGTGGGCATGGCCGCCGAATACCTCGTCGCTCGCGAACCGCACATCGGCTCGACCCGGGGTGCATTCGCGACGTCGCCCGGGGTTGCCGGGCGGCGCAAGCAGACGGCACACCCTGGCTCGCCCCGCCGACGAGCGGCTTAAGCTTTGTTGACGACGCGGCGAATCGGGATGGGCGACGCGGGAAGGCCGCCTTTGCGCTTCCGTTCCTGCACGCGATCGACCGACCGAACGCCACGAATGATCTCAAGTCGCGAGAGCAAGCGTGACAACTGCTCAATACCGGTCGTCTCCAGCGTCGTCTGGATGGAAACGAGGCCATCGCCGAGTTCGGTGGTGCGCACACCGACCATGTTCACCTTGTCTTCGGTCACCACGGTAGTGATGTCGCGGAGCAAACCGACACGATCCCACGCCTCGAGCAGGACCTGCACCGGGTAGAGCTTCGACACGGTGCCCCACTCGACGCCGACAATCCGTTCGTGCTCTTTCTCATTCAGGACGTTATGGCAATCTGCGCGGTGGACCGTAACGCCCCGTGCTCGCGTCACATATCCCACAATCTGGTCACCCGGCACGGGATTGCAGCAGCGCGCCATCGTGGTGAGCAGGTTCCCAACGCCCAGGACACGCATACCCGGGCTGCCGAGCGCGGCTGGCGCGAGCTTCTCGGGCGGCAGCGGGAGCGGCTCCGCGACCGCCTCCTCCTCAGCAATCACCGCCTGGAACTTGCGAGCGAGCGAATTGGTGCTCACCCCGCCATAGCCGAGGGCTGCAAGGAAATCTTCCCACGATGGGTACGGGAAGAACTGCAGGATCTGTTCCTGCCGTTCGCTCAAATCGAGGCCCAGCCGGCGCATCTCCTTTTCGATGAGTTCCCGGCCGCGGTCGATGTTTTCGGCACGCTCCTGCTTCCGGAACCACTGCCGGATCTTCTCTTTCGAGTGCGCGGTGCGGACATAGCCAAGGTTTCCATTCAGCCAATCACGCGAAGGCCCCTTGCTAGCCCGGCTCCGCATGATGTCGACGACATCACCATTGCGAAGCTGAGAGTTCAACGAGACCATCCGCCCGTTGACCTTGGCGCCAACGGTCTGGTGGCCAAGATCCGTATGAATCCGGTAGGCGAAATCGAGCGGCGTCGCCCCGGCGGGAAGGTCGAGCACATCTCCGCGAGGTGAGTAAACGAAAACCTGGTCGTGGAAGATGTCCGTTTTCACGCTCTCCACGAACTCGTCGTCTCCGGCAAGGTCGCGCTGCCATTCGAGCAACTGGCGCAGCCACGTTATTCGCTCTTCGTCCTTGCCCGCGCTCTTCGTGCCTTCCTTGTACTGCCAGTGCGCCGCCACACCGTATTCCGCGACTCGGTGCATCTCGTGCGTGCGAATCTGGATCTCAAGTGGCCGGCCACCGGTGCCGATGACGGTCGTGTGGAGCGATTGGTACATCGAATCTTTCGGGTTGCCGATGTAGTCATCGAACTGGCCTGGAATCGGCCGCCAGAGCGCGTGTATCACGCCGAGGGCGTGGTAGCAGTCCGCAACCGTGTCCACAAAAATCCGTACGGCGAGTAAGTCGTAAATCTGGTCGAAGGTCTTCGACTGCTCGGAGTAACGGATCATCTTTTCGTAGATGCTCGCGATGTGCTTTGCGCGGCCGCTGATTTCGGCCTTAATCCCTGCCGCCTCGAGCTGTTCCTTCAGCACTTCCGAGGCTTCGCGAATAAACCGCTCGCGCGTCACCCGCTTCGATGCAAGCAGATCGGCGATCTCCCGGTACTTTTCCGGTTCGAGGTAGCGAAACGAGAGGTCCTCCAGTTCCCACTTCACCTGCCAGACGCCCAGGCGGTTCGCGAGTGGTGCGAAGATCTCCTGCGTCTCGAACGCGATCCTGCGCTGCTTCTCGGGCGAGACCGCCCACAGCGTCCGCATATTGTGCAACCGGTCGCAGAGCTTAATCAGGACAACGTTGATGTCTTCGGCCATGGCCAGGAACATCTTCCGCAGGTTCTGGGATTGGGCAGTCCCTCGCGACGGGTCGATCGCCCCGACGTTCATCGGGAGCTTGTCCAGCTTTGTCAGTCCGTCGACGATGCGTGCGACACGCGGGCCGAAGATTTCCGCGAGCGTCTCGTTCGGAACCCCGCAGTCCTCCTGCACGTCATGGAGAAGCGCCGCCATGAGTGCCTGGTGGTCGAGTTCGAGGTTGGCCGAAAGATAGGTGACGGCTACGGGATGGGTGATGTAAGGGTCACCCGTCGTCCGAAGCTGCCCTTCGTGCGCCTTCGCCGCATATTCGTAGGCCTGCTTAATGCCTTCGAGGCGGTCTTCCGGCAGGTACTCGGCGGCACGGCGGAGGACGGCGTCGAAATCGACATCCTGAGATACCGGCTCTTGTGCCCGGAGCACCAATCGCAAACTCCTCTTTGCCCACGAGGAATGGGAGCCTATTCTACCATGCATCCTCTCGCCGGAAGAACCTTCGCTTATGACCACGCGATTTCAGGCGCCGCGGGGCACACAGGATGTGCTACCCGAAATGCAGCCCTACTGGGAAGCGGTACACGACGCCATCCGCGTGGTCACCCAGCTCCACGGTTTCCGCCGCATCGACACACCCGCTTTCGAATACGCCGGGGTCTTCGAAAAAGGCAGCGGCGACACCACCGACATCGTCGAAAAAGAGATGTACACCTTCGAAGACCGCGGCGGCGAGAAACTCGCGCTGACACCCGAAGGCACACCGGCAATCTGCCGCGCCTACCTCGAACACGGCATGGCGAGTTGGCCCCAGCCGGTTCGGCTCTACACCACGCACCAGATGTTCCGCTACGACCGCCCCCAGAAGGGGCGTTACCGTCAGCACACCCAGTTCGATTGCGAAGTCCTCGGCTCAACCGACGCCCTCGTTGATGCCGAGGTAATCGCGGTCCTCTGGCGCCTTTACACCATGCTTGGAATTCGAAACATCGGCGTAAGGCTCGGGTCGCTCGACGATTTGGAACCGCGGCGTGCTTACGTCGAAAAGCTAAAGGACTACTACCGCCCACACCTCGAAAAGCTATCCGAAGACAGCCAACGGCGTTTCGAGCGCAACCCGCTGCGGTTGCTCGACAGCAAGGACGAACGTGACCTGCCGTTCAAAGACGGCGCTCCCAAGCTGATCGACCATCTCAGCGATGCCGCCAGGCTCCACCATGAAACGGTCATGGTTGCGCTTGAAGCAACCGAAATCCCGGTGACGATCGATCCGCTTCTCGTCCGCGGGTTGGATTACTACAACCGGACCGTCTTCGAGATAGTACCGACCGACGATGAGCGAGCCCAGGGAACCATTGGCGGTGGCGGCCGGTACGACGGGCTCATCGAGCTCCTCGGTGGCCCCCCAACACCGAGCATGGGCTTCGGCAGCGGAATCGAACGAATCATCATCGAGATGCAGCGCAGCGGCGTTACCTTCGATGAGCGCGCCGCGGCCGATGTCTACATCGTCCACCGGGCGGAGGGCGCGGCAGCGGCAGTCTTCGGGCTGGCTTCGCGATTGCGCAGCGCAGGTATCGCCGCGATCTGCGGCGAATCGGGCAAATCGATGAAAGCCCAGATGCGTGGCGCCAACCACTCGGGCGCGCAGTTCGCCGTGATTATCGGCGAAGACGAGTTGGCCAAAGGCGTCGGCCTGGTCAAGGACCTGGTTGGCGAGCGGGAACAGGAAGCGGTCGCTCTCGGCCAGATCCCCGAAGTCCTCTCGGCCCGCCTCAGAGCGTAGGCAGAGCGGATGGTATGCTGCGAACGTCCTGCGAGAGGCAGGACGCTGTCGCCTGCACCATGGACAACGCAATACTCGCTCAGCTAGAACGCCTTCGCGATCGGTTCAACGAACTGACCGAGGAGATGGGGCGCCCGGAGGTCGCGGCCGACTACGAACAGGCGAGCAAGCTCGCCATCGAACGCGCCGAACTCCAGGACGTTGTCCAGATGTTCACCGAACACGAAGAAGCGAGTAAGGCCGCCACCGAGGCCCAGGCGCTCCTCGACGATGGCGACGCTGACATGAAGGACCTCGCCGAGGCCGAACTCTCGGAAGCGACCGCCACCATGGAGCGGCTTGAACGGAGAATTCGACGAGGGCTCTTGCCCCGCGACCCACGAGATTCGCGCAACGTCATCATGGAAATCAGGGCCGGTGCAGGCGGTGAAGAGGCCGCCTTGTTCGGCTTCGAACTCTATCGCGCCTATGCCCGCTACGCCGAGCGAAAGCGCTGGCATACCGAGATCCTGAACGCTTCCGAATCGGAAAAGGGCGGCTTCAAGGAAGTCGTTTTTGAAGTGCGCGGCGAAGGCGCCTATTCGCGCTTAAAGTACGAAAGTGGCGTCCATCGCGTCCAGCGCGTTCCAGAAACGGAAGCCCAGGGCCGGATTCACACCTCGACGGCTACCGTGGCCGTCCTCCCTGAAGCCGAAGAAGTCGACGTCAGCATCGAAGAGAAAGACATGCGGGTCGACATCTTCCACTCCTCCGGGGCCGGTGGCCAGAACGTGAACAAGGTCGCCACGGCGGTGCGTCTCACACACATCCCCACTGGCATCGTCGTTGTCTGCCAGGACGAGCGTTCCCAGCTCAAGAACCGGGTCAAAGCCATGACCGTCCTCCGTTCGCGGCTCTACGACATGCAGCAGAGCGCCGCCGACGCCGAGATGAGCGCCGACCGTAAAGCGCAGGTCGGAAGCGGCGATCGGAGCGAAAAAATCCGAACCTACAACTTCCCCCAGGACAGGATCACCGACCACCGGATCGGCCTGACCGTGCACAACATCCCGGACCGGCTCGATGGCAACCTCGACGACATCATCGACGCGGTCGCGACAGCCGACGAAGCGGAGCGGCTCGAGGGACTTGGGTGAACGCCCGCGCCGTCGCCTCGGAGGCTGCGGCAAGATTGAAGGCTGCGGGAGTGGCCGATCCAAAGTTCGAGGCCGAATTGCTAACCCGCGAAGCGGCCGGAGTATCACGAACCGAATACTTCTCGGGCATCGAAATTTCGGGAGCGGACCGCGACCGCGTCGCTCAGTGGATTGAGCGCCGAGAGAGGCGCGAGCCGGCACCGTACATCACCGGCCACCGCGAATTCTTTGGGCGCGACTTCGGCGTTGGCCGGGGGGTGCTCGTTCCGCGCCCGGAAACGGAACTGCTCGTCGAACTGGGGCTCACCGAACTCGACGCTCATCCTCGAAGCATCGTTCTGGAGGTTGGAACCGGTAGCGGAGCGGTCGCCGTATCGATTGCTGCGGAACGCCCCGATGCCACCGTGGCCGCGACCGAAATCAGCCCCACCGCGCTCGCCTTCGCCAGTGCGAACGCGCGCAAGTTCGGGACCGCGGTCGAACTGATTCGTGGCGACCTGGCTGCAAGCATCGCGAAAGCCGACATTGTCCTCGCGAACCTCCCCTACATCCCGACGTGGGAAATCGATGCTCTCGAACCGGAAGTGAGCCGCTGGGAACCACGGGTTGCTCTCGATGGTGGTGCGGATGGCTACGCGCTCATTCGGCGTTTGATCGACGATTGTGCATTCCGCCTCAAGCCACGATTCCTCGGACTCGAAGTAGGGTTCGGCCAGGCAGAGGATGTCGCAACCATCCTTCGCACGCACAGCGTGGAGCCATGGTTCGTGAAGGACCTGGCCGGCATCGACCGGGTGGTGTGCGCACGATGGCAATAAAGCTCATCGCTCTCGACATCGACGGCACAGTCGTCCCACCGGACCGGTACGGGCACACCCACGAGCCCTCCGAGCGGCTCACCGCAGCCGTTCGCCAGTGCGTCGAGTCGGGCATTGCCGTCATCCTCGCGTCGGGCCGCATGTTCCCGGGAACAGCCACGGTCTCGCGCCATTTCGGGCTTTCGACGCCGATGATCTGCCAGCAGGGCTGCTCCGTGCACCTCCCAAACGGGCGCATTACCCACGAATTCCCGATCGAGCAGGCGACAGCGCTGGAGATCTGCCGCTATGCGCGGGAAATCGAACGCGCCTACGAGTGGTTCAATCCTCTGCGCTACATCGCATCCGCCCGTTCACTTGCAACCGAACAATACGGAGTCGTTTCCGGGATCACGCCCG
>JBATAT010000462.1:0-2746 GCA_049662005.1 Tepidiformaceae bacterium | reverse complement strand
GGAGTTGCAGATCTACCCGAGCCGGTTCACGACGCTGGCGATGTACTCCACGTCCTCTGGGCCGAGCGATGGGTGAACCGGGAGCGAGAGCACCCGCTCCGCCGCGGAATCCGCGACCGGGCAGTCGAAGTCGCTGAGGCCCATCTTCTCCATGATCGGCTGATGGTGGATCGGGATCGGGTAGTGGACGGCGCTGCCGATGCCCGCTTCCTGGAGTTTCGCCTGGAAGGCGTCGCGGTCGCCGCTGACCCGGATGGTGTACTGGTGGAAGACGTGGCGGTCGCCTTCACGCACTCGCGGCGTTTCCACCGAGCGGATGAGGTTCGAGAGTTTCTCGGCGTTGGCGATGCGGGCATGGTTCCAGTCTTCGATGTAGTCCATCTGGACAAGGCCGATGGCCGCATTCAGGTCCTGCATGCGCCAGTTGAGGCCGAAGTAATCGTGCTTGTAGCGCTGTTCCTGGCCGTGGCTGCGGATGATGCGGCTCATCCGAGCGACTTCATCGTCGTTGGTGGTGATGATGCCGCCTTCGCCGGTGGTCATGTTCTTGGTGGGGTAGAAGCTGAAGCAGCCCGTGCCAAACGAGCCGACGCGCTTGCCGTTATGTTCGGCGCCGTGGGCCTGGGCAGCGTCTTCGACAAGCGCGAGGCCGTTGTCGTCGCAGAGGTCTGCGAGTTCCTGAATGCGTGCCGGGTGGCCGAAGATGTGCACAGGCATGACCGCTTTCGTGTTGTCGGTGATGGCTGCTTCGACCTTCTCCGGGTCAAGGTTGAAATCGAACGGATCGACATCGACGAATACCGGCTTCGCGCCGCAGGCCATGATGCTCGTGGCGGTCGCGATGAAGCTGAATGGGGTCGTGATGACCTCGTCGCCCGGGCCGACTCCATGGGCCTGGAGAGCGACGATGAGGGCGGCGGTACCGCTGTTCACGCCGATGGCATGCTTCACGCCGATGTAGTCGGCGAAGGCCTTTTCGAACGCCTCGGTACGCGGTCCCTGGGCGAGGTGGCCAGAATCAAGGACTTCCATCACAGCCCGCTTCTCGGCATCGCCGATGAGTGGCTTCGCGACTGGTATGAACTGGCGTTCGGTCGTGGTCATTTAGCCTCCGGGAACTCCCAGTGCTTGGCGCGCCGGGGTGACATTCAAGCGATTTCGAGCGTAGCAAGCCCAGAGTCTGTGTGCAGGTAGGTTCGGCCGCATTCGGCGCAAACCAGGTTTTCCGGCAACGGATGAGCGCACATGCACACCCAGCCCCGGGGCCGAGCGGGGTTGCCCGCGACGATGGCGTGGTCTGCGACGTCCTTCGTGACTACAGAGCCGGCTGCCACCAGGGCCCAACGCCCAATCGTTAGGCCGGGCAGGATCACCGATCGAGACCCGATTGCGGCGCCGTACCTGACGAGCGTGCCTTCGAGTTCCCAGTCACTGGCAGCCTTGATCGTGCCATCGGGGTTGATCGCGCGCGGGTAGCGGTCGTTCGTGAAGACCACCTCCGGGCCAACGAAGACGCCGTCTTCCAAGGTGTTGCCTTCGTAGACACAGGAGTAGTTCTGGACTTTGCAGTTCGCGCCGATCGAGACATCTGCACCGATGTACACGCCCTTGCCGATGATCGAGCCGGCGCCGATCGAGGCTCGCTCGCGAACCTGTGCCTGGTGCCAGATGCTGGCGCCATCGCCGATCATCGCCTGGTCGCTGACTTCGGCGGTTGGATGCACGCGAACGCTCACGATGTCGCAGGCTCCGCGGCCGCGAGTTCCTCCGGATCGTTGGAAAAGCGGCGAGCGACGAGGTGGATCCGGCGGCGGAGTTCCTCTTTGTCGTCCCAGCCCACAGCTTCGACTTCTGCGATCAGCCGTCGAATCTCAGCTTCGGTGACTTCGGAGGTGGCGCTCAAGCGCATGACCTTCGGGTGTTCGGTGGAATCCATCTTTTCGAAATCGGCAACGAGTTCTTCGCGGAGCTTCTCTCCGGGCCGGGCGCCGGTGAAAATCACTTCGATATCGTCGCCGGGGCGCAAACCGCGCAGGCGGATCATTCGCTCAGCGAGTTCGAGCATGTTGATCTCCTGGCCCATGTCCAGCATGTAGATGTGGCCGCGACCGCCGAATGTGCCGGCCTGAATCACGAGGCTGACGGCCTCGGGGATGCTGATGAAATAGCGCATCATGTCAGGGTGGGTGATTGTCACCGGGCCGCCGCGTTCGATCTGGCGCATGAAGGTGAGCGGCGCCGAGCCGCGGCTGCCCATCACATTGCCGAATCGCACGGCGACGAACTTCGTGTGGTCGCTGTTGTTTGCGAGGGCGAGCACGAGAAGTTCGGCGATACGCTTTGTGGCGCCCATCACGCTGGTGGGACGGACTGCCTTGTCGGTGGAGATGAGGACGAAGGTGGCGGTTTCGAAGGTCTTGGCTGCGCTGGCCACGTTGAGGGTACCCAGGACATTGTCACGGAAGGCCTCATCGGGATTGGCTTCCATGATTGGCACATGTTTGTAGGCGGCGGCGTGGTAGACGAGGTGGGGCCGAACGGCGTTGAAAACCTCGTGAACCTTGCGTTCATCGACGACATTCGCTGGCCAGAGCCGGATGGTGGTCTGGGGCGAAACGCCGGCGATTTCCGCTGCGAGATCGAACAAACCGCTTTCGTTGTTGTCGAGGAGATGGAGTTCCATCGGCTGGAAGGTGGCTATCTGGCGGCAGAGTTCGGAACCGATCGATCCGGCGGCGCCTGTCAC
>JBATAT010000461.1:0-2525 GCA_049662005.1 Tepidiformaceae bacterium | reverse complement strand
ATGCGGCGGACATGGACATCAACCGTTCGAGCACCGCCGAAGTAGTCGTAGCCCCAGACGCGGTTCAGGAGTTGTTCGCGGGTGAACACGCGGCCGGAGTTCATCGCCAGGAAGCGCAAGAGTTCGTACTCCTTGAAGGTCATGACGAGGGGCTCGGAATCGACGGTGACGCGGTAGTTCGAAAGGTCCAGGGTGAGGGCGCCGCAGTGGACGAAGTTCTCGCTGTCCACCCCGTGCTTGCGCCAGAGCGCCCGTTCGATGCGGCGGGCGAGCTCCGCGGGCGGCGCCGAAAGCGAAACAAAGTCATCCACCGGGAGGTCGACGGTGACACGGTCCATCTGTTCGGGCGCGGCAACGACAATCAGGATCACGCCGTTTTCGGCGTAGTTTTCGCTCAGGATGCTGAAGGCCGCGGCGGGGATATCGCGGAGGTCGAGGACGACGACGTCGGCGCTGGGGGTCACGTCATCGTTGGCGAGACGTTCGGGTGCAATGACCGGCGCAGAGAAGCCCGCACGCTCCAGCTCGGGGCCGAGGCGTGCCACATCGGGGTGGCGGGTAACCAGGAACACGGTTCGCATCGTGTTGCCCCCTACCCGAGCCAGTATAGCCGCGTGCTATTCACGAACTCCGGCTTACGCATGAATTCCATGTGAAATCTATCACGATAGCTGCCCTGGACGCACCCGGGAGCCTACTGGCCGCCGGCCACGGCGCTGCCTTCGGCCCGGCGGGAGGCGATCGCGCGGACACGTTCGCGGCGATCGGCGGCCACAGCTTCGGTCCTGCCAAAGAACTGCAGCAGCGCCACCGAGACCATCACCACGACGCCAAGGATGACAAGCGTCTCCTGGATGCCGATCTGATCGGCGAGAATGCCGATGGGCAACGACATGAGACCAAAGAGACTCCAACTGAGCATCGAAATCGACTGGACGCGGCCCTGGTATGGCCCGTCGGTGCTTTGCATGGTCAGCGAATTGTTCACCCCCTGGAAGCCGCTGGCGAAGGCGCCGATCGCGGTCATGGCGAGGAGGCCGAACCAGAAGTTCGGCGCAAGACCGAAGCCGACCAGCGAGAGGCCGAAGATGAGTGCGAGCACCGGCTGGGCAACCCAGTTGTGCCGGCTTTCGGCATAAGCAGCGACGAGCAGCGTCGCGATCACGGCGCCGACAGCGCCCGCCGATTGGAGGACACCGAGGCCGCCGCCACCCATGCCATAGACATCTTTCGCCACCGACGGGAGGAAAGATTGATAGGGGAAGCCAACCATGATGACGGCGAAAAAAGTCAGAATCAGCAGCATGATCGATGGCCGTTGACGGACGTAATCCAACCCGTCCTTCATATCGGCAAGGGGTGAAACCTTCGTCTCTCGCGGCGTCGGGTTGCCGGCTGGGAGGCGAAGCATGGTAACGGTGGCCAGGATGAATCCGACCGTGGTCATGAAGTAGACACCGGCCGTGCCGATGACCGCGATACCGATCATCGCGCCGGCGATGGCCGGGCCAATGACCCGCGAACTGTTCATGCTCAGCTGTTGGAGCACGACGGCATTGCCGATAGCGTGACGGTCGACGAGGTCTCCAATGAACGCCTGGCGGGCCGGGCCGATGAATGCGAACCCGGCGCCCTGGACGAACCCGGCGACGATCAGCATCCAGAACTCGATCATATTGAGCTCGATTAAGACGGCGACCGCAGCGGAGTTCGCACCGACGATCAGCTGGCAGATGATGAGCATGTTGCGCTTGGGCAGCCGGTCGGCAAGAACACCCCCCCAGAGGCCGAGAAAGAGTTGCGGCACACCGAAGGCAATCATCACGCCGCCGAGTGCAGAGTTCTTCCCGGTGAGTTCGAACGCGAGGTAGCCGCGCGCGATAACCTGCATCTGCATGCCCAGGAAGGAGAACAGCGTGCCCAGCCAGAGCAGGCGGAACTGCGTGTTCTCCAACGAATAAAAGGTCTTGGTGAACCAGCCGACCGTAGCCTTACCCTCACGTGAACGTTGGCAAGCACCGAGCGTAGCACGGGACCCTCGCGGTGTCGTGGACGGCGAAAGTTGGCGTTCGGGTCAGTCCAAAGGAACACTGTCAGTGCCTCCGGCTCGGCCGTGGAAGGCGCTACCGGATAGCGAGGGGCACGACTAACGACTTCTGCAGGCGGGCGTCGCGCGTCACGAGCGGGGCGCGGTGGACCACGCTGGTTGCAGCGATGATCTCGTCGGCAGGGTCGCTGGCGAAGTCGAGCCGCTGAGACGTGCGAGCGATTTCGACGGTGATGGGCAGGATGCGGACTCGTGCGAAGAATTCGGCGAATTCGGCGCTATCGAGGCCAAGCGTGAACCGTCTGAGTCGCTCCAACTGAGCAAGTTCCCAGAGAACGATGTCTGAAATTGCCCAATCGAGGTCATGATCGAGAGCGCGCTGCTCATCTCTCCTCAGCGAGTTGCCGACGAAAAACAGCACGATGTTCGTATCAAGATTGAGCATCCCACTCCCGGCCTGTGCTAAAGACATCGCCAG
>JBATAT010000460.1:0-7436 GCA_049662005.1 Tepidiformaceae bacterium | reverse complement strand
CGCTCCTGCTGGCACTGCTCGCCATTCAGGTCGCCTTCCTGGCGCGCCGCCGGTCCGCGGGCTACGTGGTGCCTTCGACTGTAGCGGTGGCAGCACTTCCGCCGACGTGGAGGCTCCGTGCGGCGCGGCTCCTGCCGGCTTTGCGGGTGCTCGCTGTGGTCGCTTTGGCAGTGGCAGTCGCGGGGCCGCGGAAAGGGGAGGCCGGGGCAATCGTGCCTGGTGAAGGTATCGATATCGCGCTTGCGATAGACATTTCAAGTTCGATGTCACAGAGGTTCTCGCGGGATGAATCCCGGCTGGATGCGACCAAGAACGTCATCCGGGAGTTCATTAAATCGCGCAAGGATGACCGGGTGGGGATCGTGGTCTTCCAGGAAGATGCCCTCGCGCTTTCGCCGCCAAGCCTCGACTACAGCGCGCTCGACAAGATGGTCGCAGACCTGGAGCCGGGGCTGTTGCCCCGGGATGGGACCGGGATCGGCGTCGGCCTCGGGACAGCGCTGAACATGCTCCAGGATTCGGTTGCGGCGAGCCGCGTGGTCGTTCTGCTGACTGATGGGATGGAGAACGGCGACGGGATCTCGCCGGAGAGTGCCGCCGACCTCGCTTCATCGCTGAAAATTCGGGTGTACACCATCGGGATCCTCTCCGACACACCTGCCAGCCCGGGATTCGGCGGCGGGTTGGACAAAGACCTGCTGGTCGCCATCGCCGAGCGCACCGGCGCCGTGTACTTCGAAGCCGCGAATCCCGGCGAGCTCGACGCGGTGTACACGGAGATCGGCTCGCTGGAGCGCAGCCGCATCGGTAGGGCTTCGTTCGAAACGTTCACCGAGTGGTCGCCCGCGTTTGCCATTGCGGCGGCGGGGCTGATTGCGCTCGAACTCATCCTGCGCGGGACCGTCCTTCGGAGGTCGCCTGCATGAGTGAGTTGACGTTGGCGAACCCCTGGGTGCTTGCGATGTTGCCACTGGCGCCACTCGGCCTCGCTCTCTGGTGGGCGGGGACACGGCGGGCGCTGGGCCGAACCCAACGCGTCTCGCGAGATACTGGTTCGGCGCCACCGTACCTCGCGGCCATCCTGCTCTCCCTGGCAGCGGTAGCTGCGGTTGGCGCGGCGGCACAGCCCCGATGGGGCACGCGGGTGAGCCGCATTCCGAGGAGCGGCGCTGACCTCGTCGTCGTGATCGACGTTTCGCGGAGCATGGATGCGCGAGATGTTGCCCCGAGTCGCCTCGAAGCCGCGAAGACCACCATCGATAGCGTGCTCGACCGGTTGGGGGGAGATCGTTTTGGGCTGGTGGTTTTCGGTGGCGATGCACGGGTACGGTTCCCGCTGACGACCGACTTTGCGGCCGCGCGCCAGGTGGTCAATTCGCTCCAGACCGGCACCATCCTGGTCGAGGGCGGCACCAGCGCGGCGCTCGGCCTCGAGCAAGCGGTCTCGCTGCTGGACGAAAGCCGCGACTCGGGGAAGGTCATCCTTCTCCTGACCGACGGAGACGACCTTGGCGGAGACCCAGCAGCGGCAGCGGAACGGGTGCGCGCATCGGGCGCGGATCTCTTTGTCGCGGGCGTTGGAACGGCCGATGGCGCAACGATCCCCGTCGTTGACCTGGCGACGGGAGTTGAAACCGAGAAGCTCGATGGAGCGGGTGCGCCGATCATCAGCACGCTGCAAGAGCCATTTCTGCGGGCGCTCGCGATAGGAAGCAACGGACGCTACCTGGGTTCGGACCTTTCGGTCGTTCCGGGCGCTGTCGATGGACGGTTGCGAGCGCTGGAACGGTCCCGGATCGACGAGCGACCAACGATTCTGCCCGTGGAGCGGTACCGTGTCTTTGCTGCGGCAGCGCTGGGATTGCTGGTGCTGGCCGCGCTGGCCGAACGCTTCGGCCGATTCCCGCGACGGTTCGTAGCAGGTACAGCGTTGGCGATGCTCGCCATCGTCCTCGGTGGCTGCGCCAGCGAAAGCTACCAGGCGAACGAAGACGGGCGAACCGCGATGGAACGGGGCGACTTTAAGCTTGCGGTCGAGAAGTTCACTGAAGCGCAGGTGAACAAGCCGGATGACCCGCAAATCGCGCTGAACCTGGCGAGCGCGTATTCCGCCGCGGAGTTGCACACGGAGGCAATTTCGGCGGCGCGCCGGGCGCTGGCATCGAACAACAACCGGGTGCGGGCGCGGGCGTACAGCAACATCGGCCACCAGCAATTTGCGCTCGAACGCTATCCAGAAGCGCTCGACGCCTTCCGCAGGGCACTGCTGGATGACCCCGCGGACGACGATGCCCGCCACGATTACGAGGTTGTGCTGCGCCTGCTGAGTGCGCCGCCATCTGAGGAATCGTCCGGGCCACCCGGGCTGGATACGCAACAACCGACGCCTGCCCCAGATGATTCAACGACTCCGGGGCCGGGGGCCCCGGGGGATTCGCCAGCGACACCGGGGGGCGCCAGCACACCAACGCCGGATGCCACAGGCACACCTGGGCCGGGAGCGAGCCCCGATTCGCCCTCGAGGATTGCCGAGCTAAACGACGAGATCGGCCAGATCAACGCACAGATAGAGCGCTTGCTCCAGGTGGCGGGAGATACCCCGACGCCGCAGCAGGCGCTCGAAATCCTCCGGCTGCTGGCGGAACGGACGAACCGCGCGAGCGAACGGGACGCACTCGATGGCGGCGGCGACCCTCGGGACTACTAAGCCCAAGATCGGGACCCTGCAATTCGCTACACTGCTTCGATGCGCGCTGTCTTTGTGATGGTCAAGACTGAACCCGGCCACGCGACGGACGTGGCGAACAGCATCGCGGAAGTCGAATCATTCTCGGAGTGCTACAGCATCACCGGGCAATACGACCTTCTCGCCAAGCTCTACGTCTCGGACGTCGACGGCCTTGGCCGCTTGATCGAACGGGACATCCATTCGATCCCGCATATCCGTGACACCTTTACGATCCTTACCTTCGAGGCGTTCGGCGTAAGGTAGCCCGAAATGGATTCAGCACCCGGCATCTCGGAAGTCCTCGGCCAGTGGGTGTTCGACCCGTTCTGGATCGTGTTGCTGGTTGCAATAGCAAGCGCCTATGGGGTTGCTTTCGCGAAGAGCCGGCGGGGGAGTTCGGTGCACCCGCGCTACCGGCTGGTTCTGTTCATGGTAGGGGTTGCTTTCGCAGGGCTGGCGACGCTCTCGCCGATTGCGCACTATAGCGGAGGGCTGCTCTGGGCCAACTTCACGGGTTTCCTGTTGATCACCATGGTCGCGCCCCCGCTGATGCTGCTCGGCGCACCGCTAACGCTGGCTTTCCGGATCTCGGGCAGCGGGAAGCGACGGCTCCTGCGAACGATGTATCGGAGCAAGATCGTTACGGCGCTCACGTTCCCGATTGTCTCGTGGCTCCTGTTCGCGGTCGCCACGTATGTCTGGCAGTTCACCTCGCTGACCGACGAAGCGGTGCACAACGCGCCCTTGCGGCTTATCCAGCAGTTCACGCTTTTGCTTGTGGGCTTTGTGTTTTGGACACCGGCGTTGGCGGCCGACCCTGTTCGCTGGCGAATCCCGTATCCGCTGCGGGCGCTCTACGTGTTTGTAGAGATGACGCACAAGGGCCTGTTCGGGGGGATGTTCCTGAGTATGAGCACGGCGATGCACACCGATTTCGCGCGTGGCGCACCGTCATGGGCGCCCAGTGCCCTGACCGATCAGCGGATCTCTATCCTCATCCTCTGGATCGGCGGGAACATGATCTTCCTGGTCGCGCTGGTCGGGCTCATCCTGCGCTGGACCGCATACGAAGGGCGGAACCAGCACAGGACCGACATCCGGTTGCGTCTGCAACGCGAGGCGCGACAGCGGCGGCGGGCGGCGCTCGATCAGATCTTCACGCGGTCGGTCTAGCGGTAGTTGCCGAACTTCAGTTCGATCCCGTAGTCCTGCTTCTTCAGGTCCGTAATAACGAGTTGGAGTTCATCGCGGCTTGGCGCGCTGATGCGGACGGCATCACCCTGGACCTGGGCCTGGGCTTTCTTGTACTTCTGATCCTTCACGAACCGGACAATCTTCTTCGCGATGTCCTGTTCGATTCCCTGCACGAGGTTGATGTCCTGGCGGATGGTCCCCTGGGTGGCCTTCTGGGGCGTCTCGCGGGTCATGTTCTTGATGGGCACGTTGCGCGCGATCAAGCGCCCGCTGAGCACCTGCCACATCGCTTCGAGCTTGTAGTCGTCGGCGGCGTGGAGGCCGATCTTCGTCTGGCCGTGCTCGTAGTCGATCTCCGCGAGGGTGTTCTTAAAATCGAAGCGCGTGGAGATCTCCTTGCGCGCCTGGTTGACCGCATTGGCGACTTCCTGGAGGTCGCAGCCGGTGGTGATATCGAAGGTTTCGTCTTTGGCCATGGGATAAGGGTACCCCGAGCGGCCGTCCGGATGTAGGGCAGCCCTGCGCGGTGTTCGTTAAACTGTCCCCAGAGAGCCGAAAGGGCAGGCCGCAACCATGAACGACCAGGAACGTGCGAAACAACTCCGCGAGGAATACGACGAAGCCGTCGTCCAGGAAGGCAAGGAGCTTGCCGGGCCGTTCATGACCGTCTCCGGCAGGCCGATCGACCGCCTCTACGACGCGACCGACGTCGAGGGCATCGAATACGAACGCGATATCAACCTTCCCGGGAACTACCCGTTCACGCGCGGCATCCATCGCACGGGCTACCGGGGCAAGCCGTGGACGATCCGCATGTTCAGCGGCTTCGGCTCGGTCGAAGAGACGAACCAGCGCTACAAAGACCTGCTCGCCACGGGGAACAACGGCCTCAGCATCGCCTTCGATATGCCGACGCTGATGGGCTACGACCACGATGAGGCCTGGGCCGAGGGCGAGTTCGGCAGCTGTGGCGTCGCCCTTGATTCGCTGAGTGACATGGAAATCCTGCTCAGCGACCTGCCGCTCGACAAGATCACCACTTCGATGACGATCAACAGCCCGGCGCCGGTCGTCTGGGCGCTCTTCATCGCCGCCGCCGAAAAGCGTGGCATCCCGCGGGCGAAGCTGGCGGGCACGCTCCAGAACGACATCCTCAAGGAGTACATCGCCCAGAACGAGTTCATCTACCCGCCGGACCATTCGATGCGCCTCGTGACGGACACGATCGAGTTCGCCGCAAAGGAGATGCCGCTCTGGAACCCGGTCAGCGTGAGCGGCTACCACATCCGCGAGGCTGGTTCGACGGCGGCGCAGGAGCTCGCCTTCACCCTTGCCGACGGGCTCGAATACGTGAGGTGGGGGATCGCCCGCGGCCTCGACATCGATGCGTTCGCTCCCCGCATCAGCTTCTTCTTCAACAGTCACAATGACTTCTTCGAAGAGGTCGCGAAGTTCCGGGCAGCACGCAGGATCTGGGCACGCCAGATGCGCGAGGTGTTCGGTGCGAAGAACCAGCGTTCGTGGCTGATGCGCTTCCACACGCAAACGGCAGGCGTCTCGCTGACCGAACAGCAGCCGGAAGTAAACCTCGTGCGCGTTGCTATCCAGGCGCTCGCAGCGGTCATGGGTGGGACGCAATCGCTCCACACCGATGCGATGGACGAGGCGATCGCGCTGCCCAGCGACAAGGCGGCGCGCCTCGCCGTGCGCACGCAGCAGGTCATCCTCCACGAAAGCGGCGTCGTGAACACCGTCGACCCGCTCGGTGGGAGCTACTTTGTCGAGAAGCTCACGAACGACATGGAAGCGGAAGTGCTGAAGTATTTCGAACAGATCGACGCCCTCGGCGGGGTCATCCCGGCGATCGAGACGGGCTTCTTCCAGAAAGAGATCGCCGACGCTTCGTCGCGCTACCAGTTCGAGGTCGATACGCGTGACCGCATCGTCGTGGGTGTGAACGAGTACCTTTCGGAAGAGAAGCCGGAGATCCCGATCCTGAAATTCGACCCGGAGGGCGAACAACGCCACCTCGCTCGCTTGAAGGCGCACAAGGCGAACCGCGACCAGGCGGCGCATGCGAAAGCACTCGCCGCCCTTGAACAGGCGAGCCGCGACCCGAAGGCGAACACGATGCCGTTCATCATCGCGGCCGTGAATGCGGGCGCTACCGTCGGCGAGGTCTGCAACCTGTGGCGCAAGGTCTACGGCGAATACAAGGAACAGGTCGTCGTCTAAGCACGGACCGTCGCGGTTGTCAGGCCACCGCTTCGACGAGATCGGCCGAGGGAAACTCGGGCGTTGGCAGGTAGGCACGGCGCCAGAAGTAGTACAGCGGCGGAAACACCACCAGGAAGTAGACAGCGACGAAGGCGAAGGCGGCTGCGATCGAGATGTCATCGGTGACGAATCCGACGATGGGCTCGAAGAACGCCACCTGAATGCTCAATACGAGCGAGGCGACGCTGAGGACGGTGGCACGGGTTTCGCTTGGGGTGTGCTCGTTCAGGTAGGTGTCGATCGTGGGGCGAATCAGCCCTCGAACGATGGCAGGCACGATGAAGAGGGCGAATATGGCAACGTGGCTGACCGATGCGAGGCCGGCGAAGGCGATAACGATCGCGATGCAGGCGACGGCGAGCATGGCCGGTGTACCCGCTTTCGCAGCCACGCGATGGGCAAAGATCGCTGCCAGTACTGCAGCGATCTGGAGCGGCGCCTGGAACACCCCGAAGAGTCCAGTGCGGACATCGTGTTCGATGAGAAACGGCTGGATGAGAATGACGGGAGCGAAGCACGCCATCATCACGGTCGAACCGAGGAGGACGGTGAACCGGACGTGTGGCGTATGCCATGCGAACGAGAATCCGCGCTTGAGGTTCTCGAGGTAGCCAGGGCGTTCGTGTTCGACCTGGGGTTCGACCATGGAGAGGGCGACGACCATCGCGAGGAGCGGGCCAACGAAGCTGATCTGGACGGTGAAAGCGAGGCTCGTGAGAGCGGCGAGGAATCCGCCGAGGATGATGCCCGTGGTGGCTGCGGCGATGGCCAGGGCGAAGCCCCGTCCGACAACCCGCGAGAACCGCTTTTCGACGCCGCCCTGCTTGAACGAATCGTAGAGTAGCGCCTGGTCGGCGCCGCTGCGGCAGGCCATCGCGACGGCCCAGAGCATGTAATCGGCGAAGAGCATCCAGTAGTTCGTGGTGAAACCAAAGCCGGCGATGGTGAGGGCATAAACGCCCGCGCCGATGGCAAGTACGCGGCTGTGGCCGATGCGGTCGGCGAGGGCGCCGAAGGGGGCCTCGAGGACGGCGATCATCAGCCAAAACGGGAGGTCCATCAGGAAGATGTACTTGAGTTCGAAGTGGCGGGTGAGCGTGAGGTATTTGATCCAGATGCCCATCCAGAACCCGAATTCCATCAGGAAGAGGAAGGCATAGAAAAGGCGCTCATTGCGGCGCGCGGCGGCGGCGAAATCTCGTGGCACGATTGCGTAGGCTACGCGCCCGCCGTTGTT
>JBATAT010000459.1:0-1737 GCA_049662005.1 Tepidiformaceae bacterium | reverse complement strand
GGTTCGGCGCCGATGCAGGCATGATCCCGCTCGTACGAATCAAGTCACACCTGCCCCTGCTCGCGGATCCAAGCCACAGCGGAGGCGACCGCAAGCTGGTCGAACGGATGACCTACGCCTTCGTCGCGGCCGGCGCCCAGGGCACGGAGTTCGACATTCACAGCAACCCGGCCGAAGCACTCTGCGATGGCAAGCAAGCCGTCCAGGCCGATGCCGCTCGCATCATCCAGACTGCCCGGAAGATCCACGCCATGCTCGGCGGCATCGGCATCGAGACCGGCAGTTCGGTAGCCGTCGCAGCCGCGAAATAGGACCGGCACCGAGTTCACCAGTGCCAACCGCTAAAGCCGGATGCAACCCTCAACCACTGCGGCGCACTGGAGCATCTCGGGGATGACGAGGTACTCGTCTTTGGTGTGCTGGTTGTAGCCGCCGCGCCCAATGACGACGCTTGCGATGCCGTGGCCTCGAAAAACGTTCCCGTCCGTCCCGCCTCCCACCGGGTGAGGGTCGGGCTTGTAACCGAGTCGCTCGAGGACGGGGAACAGAAGCTTCACCGCCGGATCGTCGGGCGTAAGTGAGTACCCCGGGTAGGCCTGCCCGAACTTCGCATCGATACGCGCCTCCGGATGAGCGTCGGCGACCTCCTCGACGTGTTTGCGCGCGTTCGTCACCAGTGTTTCGAGCTTCTCCTCGACCATGCTGCGCATTTCGCCCTGGATGAGGGCGTGATCCGGCACCGCATTTCGAACGAGACCGCCCTGCACCCTGCCGACGTTTCCCGTGGTCTCGCTGTCAAACCGTCCCTGCGGGAGCCCCACGATGATTTCTGCGGCGATGGAGATGGCCGGAATCCCCTTTTCGGGTTCGAGACCGGCGTGGGCGCTCCTCCCGTGCACCTCGATGTCGTAGGTGCTGTGGTATGGCGCCTGGCCCTGGATGCTCGAGGGCGGCCCGCCACTATCGATGACAATGGCAACCTTCGCCGAGATGCGCGAGTAGTCCATCGCCGTCGCACCGAGGAGGCCGACCTCTTCTCCCCGGCTGATGGCAACCTCGATCGTTCGTGTTTCGGCACTGTCTTCAATCGCCGACTGGATCACTTCGAGGATCACGGCGCAGCCCGCCTTGTTATCGGCGCCGAGAATCGTCGAGCCGTCGCTCCGAATGATGTCCGGCCCATCCCACGTGGGCTTTATCCCCCGCCCCGGTTCCACCGTGTCCATGTGCGCCGAGAGGAGGATCGCCTCGCCGGTCCCCTCGTGCCGGGCGAGAACATTCCCGGCGGCGTCCTGGCCGACTTCAAGCCCAAGCGCGCCCAGGCGCCGCTCGAGCTCGCTGGCGATCGCATCTTCCTCGCCGGAAGGCGAATCAATAGCGACAAGTTCGAGGAAGGTCTGGACGATGCGGTCACGATTAATCACGACCGGAAAGGTACCACGGTCGCCCCAGTCCGTACCCGCCAGCCAGGCGGTGTGGGCTGTCGACTGACCGCATTCGATCGCTTTCACTCCGCTTCCCTTCGGCTCGCTTCTCGTGCGGCCTCCTCAGACCGCCATTCTCGTGAGGCTGCGCTAGAGCGCCCGGGTCAGTACCCCGCCAGCCATGGCGGGGCGGGCTGTCGACTGACCGCATTCGGTCGCTTCCACCCTGTGCTCGCTTCCGCTAGCCGCGCCTCAGCACGCCATCCCGTGAGTCTGCAATACTGTTCGCATGACGCTAACGACCACCAGCCGC
>JBATAT010000458.1:0-1816 GCA_049662005.1 Tepidiformaceae bacterium | reverse complement strand
GCTGCGGGCGGCCTCGGCGAAGGCGAACTCGCCCTCCGCGTGCCGGGCGCCACCGGCCCCGCCGGCGAACTCACCCACGCCTTCAACCTCATGGCCGACCGTATCGAACACCTCTTCGATAGCGTCGCCGCCGAACATGCCCGCCTCGAAGCGGTCTTCGATGCCTCGAGCGATGCGATGGTTGCGATCGATAGCGGTGTGCGCGTCGCCTTCCTCAACCCGGCAGCCGTCGCCCTCTTCGGCGCCAGCATGTCCGATGCTATCGGCCGGACCTTTATCGAGACCGCCCGTGACTACGAACTCGATGCCCTGGTGAAGCGCGCAATCAGCGACGCAACGGGCCAGACCGCTGTCGTCACCTTCGGCCCGGATCGTGTTCCACTCCGCGCCGCTGCCCTGCCCATCCACGAGGGGGGTGATTGGGCCGTCCTCCTCATGCTTACCGACCTCACCGAAGTGCAACGCGTCGATCAGATGCGGAGAGACTTCCTCAGCAACGTCTCGCACGAACTACGGACCCCGCTGGCAGCGATCCGTGCCCTCGTCGAAACCCTCGAAGCGGGCGTCGATGACGAAGACACGCCCGAATTCCTCGGCCGCATCCGCCAGCAGACGGAACGGCTCACAACCCTCGTGAATGAACTCCTCGATCTCTCACGCATCGAATCTGGTGCGATCACCCTCCATCCGGTGCCTGTCGAACTCACCGCTCTTGTCGCCGAGGCAGTATCCCTCCTTCGAACCCGCACCGAGCGCGCCGGCGTGACGGTCGAATGCAAGAGCCCACCACTCGAAGTCATGGCCGACCGTCCCTCGCTGCTGCGCATCGTGAGTAACTTGCTCGACAACGCCACGAAGTGGAGCCCACCTGGGGGCACGGTTCATGTTGAGTTCCGGGATGAGGGTGACGCTGTCGCGCTCTCTGTGCGCGACGAGGGCCCCGGCATCGCGGAGCAGGAGATTCCCCGGGTTTTCGAACGCTTCTACAAAGGGGATGTCTCGCGTGCGGATTCTGGCGTCGGCCTCGGGCTGGCAATCGTCAAGCACCTTGCGCGCACCCACAGCGGCACGGCCACCGTCGAAAGCCGGCCCGGCCAGGGCGCGACCTTCACGATCCGGCTGCCGAAGCAGTTCATGGCACGTGGCGGCCCTGCCTGACAAGCGCCCAACACTCACCCCACGAAAACGAACCGAATTGGTTCGATACCGCAACGTCCATGGGCGGTACTGTCTCCCGATGGACACCGCCAACCGCGCAGAACTGATTCGCCGATACACCGATGGCTACGCTGCCGTCGAAGCCGCGCTCAACGCCATCACCCCAGCCGAACTCGACCGCCCCGCAACCGATGGTTGGACTGCTCGCCAGGTCGTGCACCACCTCGCCGACAGCGAGATGACCGCCGCCCTCCGTCTCCGCAAGTTAATCGCCGAACCGCATCCGATCATCTGGGGTTACGACGAGGCACGTTTCGCCCAATCGCTCTGGTACGAATCACGCCCGATCGAACCGTCCCTCCTCGCCTTCCGCGCCGCTCGCGAGAGCACCGCCACGATCCTCCAGAATCTGCTCGAATCCGATTGGACACGGCTCGGCTGGCACACAGAAAGCGGCCCGTACTCAGTCCAGACCTGGCTCGAAATCTATGCGGCGCACGGCCACGAACACGCGGAGCAGATCAAGCGCGCGGCGCGCCGCTAACTGCGCCGCATCGCCAGCAGTTCGCGCACCGAGAGGTCCTTCACTTCGTACACATGGGTTGCTATCCCATCAACGATGCCGGGATCGTGGCTCGCGCAAACGATCGTGCCGTCG
>JBATAT010000457.1:0-5719 GCA_049662005.1 Tepidiformaceae bacterium | reverse complement strand
TCCATGGTCGCCGGGTTCTTGGCGATTTTCTTGAGGACATCGCGGTCGGTGAAGATGCCAACCACGATGCCGGATTCGACCACGGCAACGGCGCCCATCGGGTCTGCACGCATGAGCGCGATCGCATCGCGGACGGTTTGTGATGGCGCGACCACTTTCGCCCTGGTGATGCGGACTTCGGAAATCGCGATGTTGAGTTCGGTTTCGGGCACAATTTGCGCGGATTCGGGCACGTCGATGCTGCGGAGGTCCATCAGGCACCGTTCGCAGGCATCGGAACCTTCGATGTTTTCGGCGCCACAGCTTGGGCAGATCACGATGTTGCGGTGTTCATCGGTCATTCGCGGGTGCCCCTCCGGGATACAAGAAATGAACAGGGCCCCAAGTGTATGGGGCCCTGACAATACCAGATTGCTGCTGGCAGCGGACGATCGAACTAATCGACCACCCAGGTTTCGCCAGCATTGAGGATCGCTTCGAGGTCACCGCGGCCCTTCGCGACCGCTGCATCGACCTGTTCCTGGACGAGCGTGTCGAAGACCGGGCCTTCGATGTCGCGGAAGACGCCAATGGGCACGGGGTACTCGGGGTAGTCCATGCCGACGAGGATGTTGGCGAGGGAGATGTTCCTCTGGTGCGGGTCGTGGATGAGAAGGCCCTCATCGCTGGCCGCATTTTCGACAATTTCGGGCTGGAAGCCATTGAGGCGGATGCCGTGCTGGTTTTCCTTGCCGAACCGCAGTGGCTTGCCGTCTTCGAGGTAGACCATCTTGTCCTGCCGTACGTCTTTGTCGTAGAAGGCCGCGAAGGCGCCATCGTTGAAGATGTTGCAGTTCTGGTAGACCTCGACGAACGAGATGCCCTTGTGCAGCGCGGCCCGGTAGAGCATCTCTTCGAGGTGCTTGATGTCCCGGTCGATAGAGCGAGCAACGAAGGTCGCGCCGGCGGCCAGGGCAACCCGAATCGGGTTGAGCGGGCTTTCGGTTGTGCCGTAGGGCGAAGACTTGGTGACCTTGCCGAATTCGGAGGTCGGAGAGAACTGGCCCTTCGTGAGGCCGTAGATTCGGTTGTTGAAGAGGACCACGTTGAGGTCGACGTTGCGGCGCATCGCGTGGAGGAGATGGTTGCCGCCAATGGAGAGGCCGTCGCCATCGCCGGTAATGACGAAGACGGAGAGTTCGGGCCGGGCTGTCTTCAGGCCAGTGGCGAGCGTGAGGGCGCGGCCATGGATGCTGTGGAAGCCGTAGCTCTCAACGTAGTAGGGGAAGCGGCTCGAGCAGCCGATTCCGGAGATGAAGACGATGTTCTCACGCGGGATCTTGAGTTCCGGGAGCATCTTCTGCATCTGGGCGAGGATGGAGTAGTCGCCGCAGCCGGGGCACCAGCGAACTTCCTGGTCGGAGACGAAGTCTTTGCGGGTAAGCACCGGGAGGTCGCCCGCGATGAGCCCGTCGGTAGTTGTTGCAGTCACGGTTAGCCTCCTGACAGTCCGGAACGGTGGCCGAATTCGATTTCATAGGGCCCGCTTCGGCCGAGAACCTCGTCGATCTTTCCTTCGATCTCGGCGATCTTGAAAGGTTGGCCGGAGATCTTATTGAAGGGGATCGCATCGATGACGAACTTACCGCGGACGAGCAGGGCGAGTTGCCCGGTGTTGAGTTCGGGGATGAGAACGTGCTTGTAGCTGCGGAGCACCTTTTCAAGGTTGGCCGGGAACGGGTTGAGGTAGCGCAGGTGCGCGTTCGCGACACTGAGGCCCTTCTTGCGAGCACGTTCAGCGCCGCTGGTAATGGCACCGTAGGTACCGCCCCAACCGAGGAGGAGAAGATCGCCCTCGGCTGGGCCCGACACCTCAAGGTCCGGCACGTCCTGCACGATACCGTCGACGCGTGCCTTGCGGGCGAGGGTCATTTCGTGGTGGTTGCGGGGGTCGTAGCTGATGTCGCCGGTTTCGCCCGACTTCTCGAGACCGCCGATGCGGTGTTCCATGCCCTTTTGGCCCGGGACGGCCCAGGGGCGTGCGAGCGTCTTCGGATTGCGATGGTAGGGGCTGAAATCAGGACCCTCCTTCGCGTAGGCCCATTCGATCTTGGGCAGGCTTGAAACGTCCGGGATCTTCCAGGGTTCGGAGCCGTTGCCGAGGTAGCCATCGCTGAGGAAGATGACCGGGACCATGTACTTGAGCGCGATCCGGAAGGCTTCGATGGCCATGAAGAAACAGTCCGAGGGGGTCGACGGCGCGAGGATTGCAACGTAGCTATCGCCGTTGCGTCCGAACATCGCCTGGAGCAGGTCCGATTGTTCGGTCTTGGTCGGCATGCCGGTGCTGGGCCCGGCGCGCTGGACATCGATAACGACGAGCGGGAGCTCGGTCATGACGGCGAGGTTGAGGGCTTCGCTCTTGAGGGCGAGGCCGGGGCCGCTGGTGCCGGTCAGCCCGAGGTGTCCGCCGTAGGCAGCACCGATGGCAGAGCCGATCGCGGCGATTTCATCTTCGGCCTGGAATGTCTTGATCCCGAACGACTTGAGCTTGGAAAGCTCATGGAGGACATCGGAGGCTGGCGTGATCGGATAGCTGCCGTAGAAGAGCGGCAGGCCGCTGAGAACGGAGGCCGCGACAAACCCGAGCGCGGTGGCTTCGTTACCGCTGATGTGGCGATAGGTTCCAGCCTGGACGACGGCAGGCGGGACGTTGTACTGGACGCGGAAGAGTTCGGTGGTTTCACCGAAGTTGTAGCCGGCGCGGAGCGCGCGAAGGTTGGCATCGAGGATCTCGGGGCGGCGAGCGAACTGCTGCGTGGCCCACTTAACGGTCGTTTCCATCGAGCGGCCATAGAGCCAGAGGACGAGGCCGAGCGCGTAGAAGTTACGGCTCCGGAACTTGTCCTTCGAGCTGAGTGAAACATCCGCGAGAGCCAGTTCGTTGAGGCGCGTAATCTCGACGGGGATCACCTGGTAGTTCGAGAGCGTGCCATCTTCGAGCGGGTTCGTGATATAGGCGGCCTTCTTGAGGTTATGCGGCTCGAATTCGTTGGAATCGACGATGAGCAAGCCGCCCCGGCGAAGGTCACCGAGGTTGGTCTTTAAGGCGGCGGGGTTCATCGCAACGAGCACATCCGGGGCATCGCCGGGGGTGTGGATATCGCTGGCGGAGAAGGAAAGCTGAAACCCGGAAACGCCGGGCAGGGAACCGGTGGGGGCGCGAATTTCTGCCGGGTAGTCGGGCAGGGTTGCGAGGTCATTGCCGAAGACGGCTGCCGTCTTCGTAAACTGCGTGCCCGTAAGTTGCATTCCATCGCCGGAGTCGCCAGCGAACCGGATGGTTACTCGATCGAGTTCTTCGACCAGGTGTTCGGGCTTAAGTTCGGTTTCTATGGTCATGTGGCTCTGCTATCCACCCTCTCGTCTCTCCATCACCTGGTGCGGGCGTGGAGGCAGGTTGAGTACGTCTTCGGCAAATTCTTCTGCCAGGTGGCGGAGCAAATCGCCGAGCCGCACGAGTCCCACTACCGAATCATGGCTATCCACGACGGGCAGCGTCCGCACCTGGTGCTGCTGCATGGACATCATGGCTTCGGCGATTGTGCGGTCGGCGGCGATCGTTTGTGGATCGGGGGTGAGAACAGCGGCGCTCAATGGCTGATCCCAATCGAAATCGTCGATCATGCACCTGGTGAGCACGTCGCGCTCGGTGAAGATGCCGGCGAGTTTCCCGGATTCCATCGCAAGTACGCAGGACGTCGAACCATCTTGCATGGCCACAACTGCCTCGCGAACTGAGGAAACTGGAGAAACGACTGCTGGCTCTCGGAGCGGCAGCTCGTTCAGGCGCTGGTTGACGAACCGGCTAAGCCGGGAGCGATCCATGTCGGTCTTGTCGTCGCCTGGGCAGATTCACGCCAGTATCGTTTCGGAGTTCCAGCGTGCGCTTTAACTACGAGTCTACCCCCTTTGTGAATGTTGTGCAGGCAGTAGACGGTCCGATTCGGTGGTTCCAGCACGGTTTCGAAGATGCCCCCTACGACTCTTCCCTATTTCGCCGTCTGGCCACCATCTGATCCCTGAAGGTGCGGTGTTGGCTGGCCGATATTCCAGTCACTGGCGGGCTCACACCAGGGAGAAGGCGGCTGATGGCGTCCAAAGCGCAGATTCAAACGGTTCGAGCAGACTTCATGGATCCGTCGTTGTACGACGACCCAGGTCTGTCCGGGCTCCCGCGATTGAGCAGGGGCACGGTACTGGCTGCGTTGAGCCGCGCGTTCGACCTGGCCGAAGGGCGGCGGCCGGGGCACGCCCAGCGTGTCGCCTACATCGGTGTCGTCCTCGCCAGCGAACTCGAACTCGAGGCAGCGCGCATCGAAGAGGTGTTCTTCGGTTGCCTGCTGCACGACGCCGGAATGGCTGCTTCGACAACGCTTCCCCGCCTCGACTCGATGCGCGGAAGCAGGATGGTTTCCGGTAGCGGCAGGGTTGCAGACCTCTATGAGACGGTTCCTTCGGGCGGCTGGAGCGAAGTGGTGGAAGCGATTGCGCAGCATTGCCAGGAGGGTGCGCGGATCGCACGTAAGATGGGCTTCGGCGAAGCGGTCGGGGCTGCGGTTTCGAGCCACCATGATTGCTGGGACGGGTCTGGTTCGCCATCTGCGCAACCGGGCGAGCGGGTACCACTGGTCGCGCGGATTGTCGCGGTCGCCGACCGAGTGGAGTCGCTGATCGACAGCGAAGCGTCACCTTTGGTGGTCCGTCGAAAGGGGCCCGCACTAATAAAGGAAATGGCGGGCCACGAGATCGATCCGGCGCTCGCGACAACGATGGCTGAGATCGCCGGGCGCGATGAGTTCTGGCTCGGCCTCTACGACAACGACCTGGCGTCGGCACTGATGTCACTGAATTATGGTGGGATCATGACGCGGGAGGAGCTCTTCGATTTCCTCGCCGTGGTGAGTGATGTGGTGGATGCGCGGAGCGGACGCGAGCACGGCCGTGGTCGGCGGGTTGCCGACCTCGCCCGGCGAGTGGCACTCGATTGCGACATGACTGAGCGGCGTGCGGACCTGGTGAAGGTGGCGGCGCTGCTCCAGGACATCGGGACCCTCGGTGTGCCCGTCCACTACCTGAGCAAGCCTGACATCCTGAGCGTCGAGGAGATGTCGGCCGTCCAGATGCACCCGGTCTACGCGCGCGACATCATTAGCGAGATTCCCGGCCTCGGCGCGGCAGCGTGGTGGGTTGGATGCCATCACGAACGAATCGATGGCAAGGGCTATCCGGGAATGCTGGAAGGCAGTGAAGTGCCGGCCGAAGCACAGATTATCGGCATGTGTGAGGCGTACGACGCGCTGACCAGCGACCGGCCGTACCGCCGGGCAATGGATCACTTCGACGCGTTCGAGGTGATGCAGGGATTGGCCGGCACACGATTCGACCCGTACTTGTTGGCCCGGTTTGAAGACGTAGCGAGACCGTTCGAGGCCTAGTGGAGCGCTCCGGAGCGCCCAGGCACCCGCTTCTCAGGAGAAGGCCCGGCGGAAAACGGGCCTTCTTCGCGCCCGGAACTTTACCTGAAGTGACGGGGTCTCAGAATCGCCCACCCCGGCGGGAAGCGTAACCGGACCTTGCCGCGCAACCGGATCAGAACCTGCCCTTCCGCTACACTTTCCCCATTCAATCGGGGGAAATCGAAGATGAACACCCGTGTCGTCGCCATTGCGCGCCAGGT
>JBATAT010000456.1:0-2376 GCA_049662005.1 Tepidiformaceae bacterium | reverse complement strand
AGCGCGTATGCGTTGTGCTTCTCCATCAGCCGCAGTTCGTCCGCCCCATCGAAGCTGGCTTTCGCCTTTGCCACACCACGGAGGTACTGGGGGTCGAGGCCAGCAGAACGGAGTGCCTCAGCGGATGCATTCCAGGCCGCTTCGATCGTCCCGAACCGGGCGAGCAGGAGCGCGAAGTTTGTGCTGCCGAGCCCAGCGCGACGAAGTGCAAGCCAGTAGGGCAGTTCTGGATGTTGCTCCACGCGCAAAACTGTACAGGCTAGTGCGCGCCCGCGCCTTCGGGTTCCATCTCAGCGACCCGGGCAACGCGAAGGCGGCGAATGCGGCGGCCCGACATGCTGAGCACCCGCAGGTTGAGGCCATCAACCTCAACTTCGTCGCCCACCGAAGGCAGCCGGCCGAGTTGATGGATGACAAAGCCGCCCACCGTGTCGAAATCCTCCGAGTCGATCTCGTAGTCGAACAACTCTTTGAGGACATCCGTGGTCGTGCCCGCATCGAGCACGACTTCGTCTTCGGAGATGACTTCCATGGCCGGGCGGGCCACGTCGTATTCGTCTTCGATCTCCCCGACGATCTCCTCGAGCAAGTCTTCGATTGTCACAATCCCGGCGGTGCCGCCGTATTCGTCGACCACGATTGCCAGGTGAATGCGACGGAGTTGCATCTCCTGCAGAAGCTCGTCAAGGTGCTTCGATTCGGGGATGAAGAACGGTTCGCGCAGCATTTCCGAAGTCGGCTTCTCGCGGCCGCCGTTCGTCATCGCTCGGAGCAGGTCTTTCGCGTAGACAATCCCGACGATGTCGTCGATGTTCTCGCGGTACACGGGCACCCGGCTGACGCCCCGTTCGGTCACAATCGCGGCGATGTCCTCGGGGCTTGATTCAACATCGGCCACCGCCATGTCGATGCGTGGAACCATGATTTCGCGCGCCGATTTGTCTTCGAGCGCGATAATCCCGCGGATCATGCGGCGTTCCTGCTCTTCGACTCCACCGGCCGCTTCTTCGCGCTCGACCAGGCTGAGAATGTCGTTATCGGGGTCTCGCGCGACTGTAATAATCGACCGCGCGACGAGGCGCGAAGGCAGGCCCAGGATGAAGGCCGGCACCGCAAAGACCGTGCTCGTGACCCGCGCAATGCCGCTCAGCTGGAGAGCAGCGAGTTCAGGCGAGCGAGCCACGACAAGGCCGACCGTCATCTGGATGAAGGCAACGTAGATCCCACCGATCAAGGCAAACCCCAGCGTGCCGAGGAATCCCAGGTATTCGCGCGCGCCGAGATAGGCAAAGAGCCCGACGATTACCGATGCGGCGAGCACTCGGGCGGCCGTCAGTGGCCCGAGGAATCGTCCCGGTTGGCCAACGTCGCCCGCGATTCGCCGGGCCTGGCGGTTGCCCCGCGCGGCGAGGGCCTGGATGCGGACGTCGCTCGCCCGTTCGAGCGCGGCTTCGGCAGCCGAAACAGCACCAAGGAGGAACGACGAGAGCCCGATGACGACGACCGAAATAATCGTGGAAATATCCATTACGAAGGCTCCGCTTCCGGCTTCGATTGTCGGGTGAATGGTTTCGCCGGCACGCCGGCCACGGTTTCGCCCGGCCCGACATCCCGCGTGACCACCGAACCGGTCGCCGTGAACGCGTGGGCGCCTATCGTCACGGGTGCAACCAGCATCGTGTCGCACCCAATGAAGGCGTCCTCACCGATCACGGTTCGATGCTTCTGCTCGCCGTCGTAATTGCAGGTGATCGATCCGGCCGCGATGTTTGCGCGGGCGCCAACGTCCGCATCGCCCATGTAGCTGAAATGGTGCATTTTCACACCCGGGTGGAGGTGCGAATTCTTCACCTCGGCGTAGTTGCCAAGCTGGCAATCGTCTTCGATTGTCGCGCCGCCCCGAACGTGCGCGAACGGCCCAACGCTGCACCGCGCGCCGATGGCCGATTCTTCGATCACGGATTGCTGAATCGCCGATCCCTCGCCGACCGTGGCATTCCGAAGTGTTGTTCCCGGCCCGATTGTCGCGCTGGTTGCGACCACGCTTCGTCCCAGGAGGAACGAATTGGGAAGGATGGTGACATCGGCTTCGAGTTCAACCGAAGCGTCGACGTAGGTGGTTTGCGGGTCTCGAATTGTCACTCCGGCGAGCATATGGCGATCGAGAATGCGGCGGCGCATTACAGCTTCCGCTGCCGCCAGCCGAAGCCGGTCATCGACCCCGAGGATCTCTTCGGGCTCGGCCACCACCGTGGCGCCCGGCATCCCCAAACGCGCCGCAGCCGCGACCAGGTGGGTCAGGTAGTACTCGCCCTTCGCGCTCACCGGGACAACCGGGAGCGTCTGCCAGAGCCACGACGCCTCGAAGACGTACTG
>JBATAT010000455.1:0-2458 GCA_049662005.1 Tepidiformaceae bacterium | reverse complement strand
GCCGGCTTCGGGGTGCTCGTCGCCGGAACCGGCGTGAAGGTCGCGGTGGGGCTCGCCGGGTTGCCCGGGGTCGGCGATTTCGTTGGGGTGCTCGTCGGCAACGGGGGTGGCGTTGGGTTGCCGCCCTGGCCCCCGCCACTCTTCGGGGTGGGAGTGCGGGTCGGGGTGCTCGTCGAGAGCGGGGGCGTGGGGCTTCCAGGGCCACCGGGCGTAGGCGTGTTGGTCGCGCCAGGAGTTGTACTGCCCCCAGGCGTTTTGGTCGGTGTCGGGGTTTTCGTTGGCGTTGGAGTGTTCGAGGGGCTCGGGGTGTTGGTGGCGCCGCCACCGCCGATCGGGCCGTAGACCGCCATGATGCCGTTGACATCGTCGGCCGTTGGCGCCCGCTTGTTCGACCCGCTGGAATAGCTGGCGTACATCACAGCGCTTCCGCTGGCCGAATGGTCGAGGCCCAGGGCGTGGCCGAATTCATGGAGTACCACGCTCTGGAGGTCCACCTGGATGGATCCGCCGGTGGTCCAGTTCCACGCGGGATCGATCTGCATATCGAATTCGACAGCCGATTTCCACGGATTGCCGAAGGAGCTATACCAGGTGCAGGTGACCGCGAGGACGGAGCCACCCTGGGGAGCCCATCCGACCGTATTCGAACCATCGGTCCCACCGCCGCACGCGCCGGTGCCAGCTCCGGAAGGAAAGCCCCCGGAGAACGAGAAAGCGGCGCCTTGTTGGCCCCAGGTGCTGGCTGCGGCCGAGAGGGCCCCGGCGGCCGCACCGGCAACACTGGCAGGTTCGCCGGTACTGTTGTAGCTCCAGCTGGTGCTGCCAGCTGTCCATTTGAAACCGAGGGTGACGTAGGCGGCACTCACCCCGGAAGTGGCGTCGATGGCACCGGGGAAGCGTGCAAGGACGGCGGCTCGCGCAGCATCGGCATCGGCGGCAAAGGTTCCATTGCCGGAATCGAACATGAAGAAGCCGACTTTGACGTAGTACCACTGGTCGCCCTGGGGTACGAGGAGAATCGTTTCGACATCGTGGAAGCTGGGTGCGGTTTCGGCGCGCGCGTTTGTGGGGGCGGCGTACGCGTAGGCAGCGAGACCCCAGGCCATGGCCCCCAGTGAAAGCAACGCGAAAGCGATCCGCATCGGTTTGGATCCAGCACGATTCGAGTTCATTCTCACAGCCATACCTCCCCCACCCACGGCAAGTGCGTCTTGCACCGCCGGGTTGTTATGAGGGTCGGCAGGGGCGGGCGGAGCAACCAGCCGCGAGCGACCGTTCTTGCCCCTATTTCTCGTGAATAGTCGGTGGACGTGTGTACGATTGAATTCACCTGGAGGGGAGCCCACGATGCGAATCGGGACGGTGTACGAACGCAAGGATGGCGAGGCAAGAGTCGGCCTGACCCCGGAGGGCGCGTATGCCCTCACGGCGGCCGGGCACGACGTGGTTTTCGAGCGCGGCTGCGGGACCGGCTCCGGCATAGCGGATGAGTCCTACATCGCTTCCGGCGGCCGGCCGATTGAGACCGCTGACGAAGTCTGGGCGACGTCAGATCTTGTGGTGAAAGTGAAGGAACCAATCGAGAGCGAGTACGGGTACCTGCGTTCGGGGCTGGCGCTTTTCACGTATCTCCACCTGGCGGCCGACCGCGAACTGACTGATCGTCTGCTGGAGGCGGGGTGTACTTCGTTGGCATACGAGTTAGTGCAGCTTCCGAACGGCTATTTGCCGTTGCTGGCGCCAATGTCCCAGATCGCCGGGCGGATGGCGGCGGAAATTGGCGTGCATTTGCTCAAGCACCCGGGCCCGGGCCGGGGAAAGCTGATCGGTGGTGTCGCCGGGGTGCCTCCGGGGAAGGCCGTCATTGTCGGCTCGGGGACGGTTGCAACGGCCGCCGCACGGGTGCTCATGGGGCTCGATGCGAGGGTGACGGTGATGTCGCAGGACCTTCAGCGGTTGACCTACCTGCAGGAGAACTTCGGAGGGCGAATCGGTACACGGATGTCTTCGCCGCAGGGAATCGCGGAAGAACTGGCGGGGGCCGACCTGGCGATTCTTTCCGTGCTGGTGCCCGGGGCAGCAGCGCCGAAAGTGGTCACCCGGCAGATGGTGCGCTCGATGGGGCCCGGAGCGGTGATCGTCGACGTTTCGATTGACCAGGGCGGCGCATCGGAGACAAGCCGCCCCACAAGCCACAGCGACCCGACGTACGTCGAGGAGGGCGTGGTCCACTACTGCGTGACGAACATGCCGGGTGCGGTGCCGGCGACGAGCACACAAGCGCTCACGAGCTCGACCCTCCCGTATGTTGAGACGCTCGCGAACTTCGGGATCGAGGGCGGGATGGCCCATGACCGTTCGCTGGCGGAGGCATTAAGCACGTACCAGGGGCAGCTGGTGCGGGGACCGGTGGCCGAGACGTTCGGGATGGCTGCTGCGCGAAATCCGTTCTTGTAGC
>JBATAT010000454.1:0-1906 GCA_049662005.1 Tepidiformaceae bacterium | reverse complement strand
TTCAGTATCGCGACGAGACGAACGACCAGGTGACTGTCGATGCCGCCAACGCCATTAAGCAGCATGGCGTGGGCGTGAAGTGCGCGACGATCACGCCGGACGAAGCCCGCGTTGAGGAGTTCAACCTTAAGTCGATGTGGAAGTCGCCGAACGGGACGATCCGGAACATCCTCGGTGGAGTCATCTTCCGCGAGCCGATCGTCTGTTCGAACATCCCCCGGCTGGTGCCGGGATGGACGAAGCCGATCATCATCGGCCGCCACGCCCACGCCGACCAGTACAAGGCGACGGACTTCCGCGTTCCCGGCCCGGGCACGCTGACGATGAGCTTCGTCCCTGATGGCGGTGGCGAGACGTTGCAGTACGAAGTCGCGAAGTTCCCGGGCTCGGGCGTCGCGATGGGCATGTACAACTACGACGATTCGATCCGCGACTTCGCCCGGGCTTCGCTGCGATACGGCCTCGATCGCGGCTTCCCGGTCTACCTTTCGACGAAAAACACGATCCTCAAGGCCTACGACGGCCGCTTTAAGGACCTCTTCCAGGAAGTGTTCGACGCGGAATTCGCGGCCGACTTCAAGAAGGCGGGGCTGACCTACGAACATCGCCTGATCGACGATATGGTCGCGGCGGCGATGAAGTGGGAGGGCGGCTACGTCTGGGCATGCAAGAACTATGACGGCGATGTGCAGTCCGACACGGTGGCGCAGGGCTATGGCTCGCTCGGATTGATGACCTCGGTGCTGATGACCCCGGACGGCAAGACCTGCGAGGCCGAAGCAGCCCACGGCACCGTCACGCGGCACTACCGCGCCCACCAGCGCGGTGAGAAGACCTCGACCAACCCGATCGCGTCGATTTTCGCCTGGACCCAGGGGCTCTCGTTCCGGGCGAAGCTCGATGACACGCCGGACGTTGGCAGGTTCGCGGAAACGCTCGAAAAGGTTTGCGTCGAAACGGTTGAGAGCGGGCAGATGACGAAGGATCTCGCGCTTCTGATCGGCCCGGACGCGCCGTTCCTGAGCACCGAGGAGTTCCTCGATGCGCTGGACCAGAATCTGCAGAAGAAAATGGCGGCCTGGTAAACCTCACCCGCCCTGCCCCCTCTCCATGTGCCATGGAGAGGGGAGAACGCCTGATCGCGGAGCGATAAGTGCCGCCAGAAATTCGACGGATGACACCCGATGACGCGGAGGCGATGAGCTCCGCGTTCGCCGTCATGAACAAGACTTTGGCGCAGTACGAGCGATACGCAGGCGAGGATGTCGCGGGCGTCCGAAGTGTGTTGGTGGCGGTGCTTGAGGGGACCATTGCGGGCTATGTGACCGTGGTATGGGAGCCGAATTATTCGGCATTCCCAGAGATACAAGACCTCAACGTCGTGCCGCACCTTCGCCGGAAGGGCATCGCCACTGCCTTGGTCGATGCGGCGGAAGAACTCGTGGGAAGGCGCTCAGACGTGGTCGGGATCGGTGTCGGTATGAGTGCCGACTACGGGCCCGCGCAGCGGATGTGGGTACTCCGAGGTTATGTCCCGGATGGGAAGGGGCTGACGTGGCATGACCGCATCCTCGAGCCTGGAGAGCACGCGACAGTCGACGATGACCTCGTGCTCTTCTTTTCGAAGCGGCTGAGATCCTGAGAACAGACCCCGGTCCGGCGCTTCGAACGGCGCGATCACGGGACAACGAACGGTCACAGCCAAAGGCAGCGACCGCCGCACGTCGCATCGCCCGCTATAGTCCCTGCTACTGTTCACCGCGAACGCAACATCGGAGGGAACGTCGGTTTCAAATCGGCCGAACAGGTCGTCGGAACGGCCGTTGCCGCCGAAGAAGCCGGCTTTGAATCGGTCTGGACCTTTGAGCACGCCATCGGTCCGGTTGAATACGAATCGAAGTATCCA